>NZ_JBSWYH010000007.1:0-198818 GCF_056161025.1 Roseibium sp. AWQ4_254 | reverse complement strand
GCAACCAGTCGGGGGAGATGGACTGGTCCGGGCGCATATCAAGGCATGGCGATGCGATGCTGCGCAGCCTGCTCTTTGAGGCGGCCAGCAGCCTTTTGACCGTCGTGCGCAAGGCCCATCCCCTGAAGGATTGGGCGCGCCGGATCAGGAAGCGGACCAGCCACAAGAAAGCCTGCGTCGCGCTGGCCCGCAAGCTTGCTGTGATCTTGCACAAGATGCTGGTGAGCGGGGAAGCCTTCCGCTGGCCGCAGACCCAAGAAGGCGCCGCTGCATAGGGGAGACAAACAACAAAAGAGATCCGCGCCAGCGCGGAGACTGTCGCCCCTCACCGGGACGATGACTGAGGCGAACCCGCGCTCTTGGATGCCAGGCCGAAACATCGGCAAGGGCGCTTTATACCTTGGGAGGCCAAAGTCAAAGGGTCCTATCATGAAGCGCTCCACAGACCCTGCTGGCAGCGACTTCGAAGACAACCGTGGACCTGGTGAGGAGGCAACAGGGCTTGGGACTTGACTGTGAGGCCGGAATTAGACAACGAACCATCTTTTCCACTTGCCTTCGGGCAGATCCATCGCATATTTACGATAAATTCAGGGCACGGCCTAGTATGGGCCAGTGTGAGGGAAGGATATGGGCGGAGCAAAGGATACGGTCTTGCAAAAAAGTGCCGGTCTTCAGGAGGAATGGGCGGAATGTGAAGACCTTGCCTCTTTGTTCCGGGCGCTGGGCCACCCGGCGCGACTTGCCATTATCAAACAGCTCGCGCTGAAGAATGAAGCCTGCTGCGGCCAGATCGTTGACTGTCTTCCCCTTGCACAATCGACTGTGTCCCAGCATCTGCAGGTGCTGAAGGAGGCCGGTCTGTTGTCCTGCGATACGCGGGGCCGAAATTGCCACTATGTTTTGAACCGGGACAAATTAAATCGCGCTGCCGCCTGTTCCGCAGCACTTTGGAAAGAATTGAAGTTAAGCTAGCCGGTTTGTGCCGCCGGCCGTGACCCGGACCGTCCGGTGTCAGCCCCATCACGATAAACCGCTGCCCCTGGCAGTCTGGAGATCAGAATTGACCGACCGATCCGCCACCCCGCCGCGAGGATCTTCCCGCATGGCGTCCGGCAGCCAAACAACACAGGGCCAGCAGACCTCTCCGAAAGCCGTGAGTGCCGACGAAGGCAACACGCTGAAAACCCTCGCCAATTTGTGGCCCTTTATCTGGCCGGAGACCCGCCCGGATCTGAAACGGCGTGTGGTCTGGGCGGTTGCCGCCCTGATTGTTGCCAAGATTGTGACTGTTTTGTCGCCCTATTTCTTTGCCTGGGCGACCGACGCCCTGACCGGAGAAAGCAGCCACCTTTCGGCCTTCCTGGTGGCGCCGGTCATGCTGGTGCTGGCCTATAACGCGGCCCGGGTCCTGGCGGTGGCCTTTAACCAGCTGCGCGATGCGCTGTTTGCCAGTGTTGGCCAGCATGCGGTGCGCCAGCTGGCCAATCTGACCTTTCGACACCTTCATCAGCTTTCCTTGCGCTTCCATCTGGCGCGCCGCACCGGTGGCCTCAGCCGGGTGATCGAGCGCGGTGTAAAGGGGATTGAGGCGATTGTCCGCTTCACCATTTTGAACGGCATTCCGACCATCTTCGAATTCGCCGTGATGGCAGCGGTGATCTGGTACCAGTTCGGCTTTGTCTATGTGGTCATTGTTGCGGTGATGATCGTTGCCTATGTCTGGTTCACGATCAAATGCTCCAACTGGCGCATCAGCATCCGGCGGGAAATGAATGACAGCGATACGGATGCCAATTCCAAGGCCATCGACAGTCTGCTCAATTTCGAAACGGTCAAATATTTTGGCAACGAAAAGATGGAAGCGGCGCGCTTTGACGTCTCCATGGAGAAGTACGAACGGGCCGCCACCCGAACCTGGACCTCTCTGGCCTGGCTGAACCTGGGACAGGCGGTGATCCTGGGCATCGGCATGGCCGCCTGCATGGCGCTGTCGGCCCGGGCGGTCATGGCGGGAGAGCAGAATATCGGTGAGTTTGTGCTGATCAACGCGCTGCTGATGCAGATCTCCGTTCCGCTGAACTTCATCGGCTTCCTCTACCGGGAAATCCGTCAGGGGCTGGCCGATATTGAGGCGATGTTCGACCTGTTGCTGGTACCCACCGAAATCAAGGACAAAGAAGAGGCCGGGCCGCTTCGGACCGAGGGCGGCAGCATCGCGTTCAAGGCTGTCGAATTTCACTATGACCCGGACCGCCCGATCCTGAAGGGCATCGATTTTGAAGTGCCGGCGGGCAAGACGATTGCCATCGTCGGCCCGTCGGGGGCCGGCAAGTCGACCATTTCCCGCTTGCTGTTCCGCTTTTATGATGTCACCGGCGGATCGGTTGAGATTGACGGCCAGGATGTGCGCGACGTCACCCAGGCCAGCGTCCGGAAGATGATCGGCATGGTGCCCCAGGACACGGTGCTCTTTAACGACACGATTGCCTACAACATACGCTACGGCCGACCGGAGGCCAGTGACGAAGAGGTCCGCGAGGCCGCCCGGATGGCACAGATCCACGACTTCATCGAAAACCTCCCCGGAGGCTACGGCTCTGAAGTGGGGGAACGCGGGCTCAAACTGTCCGGGGGCGAAAAACAGCGGGTCGCCATTGCCCGGACGATCCTGAAGTCCCCGCCCATTCTCATTCTGGACGAGGCGACCTCCGCGCTCGACACCCATACGGAGCGGGAAATCCAGTCTGCGCTGGATCAGGTGGCGCGGGACCGGACCACGCTGGTGATTGCGCACCGGCTGTCGACAGTGGTCAACGCGGATCAGATCATTGTGCTGGAGGCAGGGCAGATTGCCGAGCGTGGCACCCATCAGGACCTGCTTGCAAAAGACGGTCTTTATGCCTCCATGTGGGCGCGCCAGAGAGAAGCCGACGAAGCCGAGGAGCGGCTGCGCGCCGCACGGGATAACGACGAACTGGGGATCGTTACCCGCGGCCGGACGGCGGATTACGTTCCGGCGAAATAACGGCGCTCCCGGCAAGAGGGGCGGGCGGGTGTCAGGCGGGCGATCCCTTTGTTCAACCGGTTCGCCGAACCATCGCTCCGCCAGTGCTGCGGGGGCCGTCCCGGCCCATGGGGCATGCCACATCCCGCCGGTTGTCATTGTCCCGGAGCGCCGCGCCGCCGGAGGGCTGACAGGTTTGGCGGGCTGAGCTGCCGGACAGGAGCCGGATCAGGGCCCGCATCATGGCGCGCAGTTCCTTTTGGCGTTCCTGGCGCGCACGATGTTCGTAAATGTCTCTCGTATGCATCATGGCTGGCTCCTTCTGTTGGACACAGGCTTTGTCGCACATTGTGTTTCTTCGAAGAATTGGGTTAGTGTGGGAAGGATCTTTCGAAAGTTTCGAATAATGCGCCTTGATGATCTGAAGTTCTTCCAGCGTGTCGCCGAACTCGGGAGCCTGTCGGCAGCGGGCCGGGAATTTGGCCTGTCTCCATCTGCGGCCAGCAGCCGTTTGAGCACATTGGAAAAGGAAATCGGGTCCCAGCTTGTGGCCCGCACCACCCGCCGGACCGGGCTGACGGAAGCGGGCCAGGTGTTCCTGCGTCATTCTGCCAATGCGCTTGAGGAGATGGACCGGGCGCGGGCCTTGATCGACGCGGCCGAGGATGCACCCCGGGGCACGCTCAAGATGTCGGCAAATGTCTTTTTCGGCCGCAAGCATATTCTGCCCTATCTGGCGGAATTCCGTCAGCTTTACCCTGATTTGCGCCTGGAAGTGGATATGAGCGACCAAATGGTCGATCTGGTTGCTGACGGTTATGACATGGGCATTCGCGGGGCGCAGTTACCCAATTCCAGCCTGGTCGCCCGCAAACTTGGCGGGAATGCGCGAGTGCTTTGCGCCAGCCCAGATTATATCGCCCGCAAAGGGACACCCAAGACACCGGAAGACCTGCGAAATCATGATTGCATCCGCCTGGATTCGATGCCTGTCTGGTACTTTCAGGGGCCGGAGGGGGAAATCGTTTATCCGCTAGAGGATCCGGTCATTTCCGGAGACAATGGCGATTTTGCCTATGATGCTGCTTTGTTCGGTCTTGGACTGACGGTGAAATCCATCGCTCATGTCTGGGAAGATCTGCGCGACGGGCGGCTCGTGGAGGTCATGTCCAACTTCCCGATTGCCAGAACCGGCAATATCTATGCTGTCTATCCGCCCGCCCGGTTCATTCCGCCGAAGGTGACCGTTCTGGTCGATTTCCTGATTTCCAAATATGGCCGGCCGGCCTATTGGGAGACCGATTACCGCAAGGCGGCCGGTTGACGCGGCTGAAGCCGGTCTGTGGCCTGATGTGCACAATTGCGCGCAAAACGCGCGAGACCGGTTCTCTTCGGACAAAAAAGCCTCTAGAAGCGTCTGAACCAGAAAGCGCAACAGGTGCCACCGGATGCCTTCAAGGGGCTTCAAGTTGCCCGGCGAACCCGGACCGTGCCGTTTAGAAGCCGGAAGAGTTTGATGTCGATTGTGGATTCCATCACCAAAGCCGTCGTGCCGATCCACCGGGAGGGCTGGCCGTTCATCGCGATTGCGCTGGTCGCGACCCTGGTCATTGGCTGGTTTGTTGATCCCCTGTTCTGGATCGGCCTCTTCCTGACCGGCTGGGTCTGCTATTTCTTCCGCGATCCCAAACGGGTGACCCCGCTTGGCGAAGGGCTGGTCATTTCTCCGGCTGATGGGGTTGTCAGCCATGTGGGACTGGCCCATCCGCCGGCCGAACTGGAACTGGGCGGCGAAGCGCTGATGCGCGTCTCCATCTTCATGAATGTTTTCAATTGCCACGTTAACCGGGCGCCGGTCGGCGGCAAGATCCTGCGGGTGGCCTACCGGGCGGGGAAATTCCTGAATGCGGAGCTGGACAAGGCCAGTGACGACAACGAACGCAACGGGCTCGTGATTGAAACGGGCGGGGCCAAAATCGGTGTGGTGCAGATTGCCGGTCTTGTCGCCCGGCGTATCGTCTGTTTCGTGCGCGAAGGCGAAACGATTTCCGCCGGGGAGCGCTTCGGCCTGATCCGGTTCGGCTCCCGTCTTGATGTCTATTTCCCGGCTGGAACCCAGCCGAAAGTAGCCCTGGGC
This sequence comes from Roseibium sp. AWQ4_254, assembly GCF_056161025.1. Taxonomy (NCBI): domain Bacteria; kingdom Pseudomonadati; phylum Pseudomonadota; class Alphaproteobacteria; order Hyphomicrobiales; family Stappiaceae; genus Roseibium; species Roseibium sp. AWQ4_254. The sequence continues at coordinate 193,674 of NZ_JBSWYH010000007.1, read as the reverse complement.
CAGACCATGATAGCCGGGGAAACCGTGCTGGCGGATCTCGCCCAGCCACAGGCCCCCGCCCAGCCCGTGACCCGAGTGGGGTGAGGGCTGACGTGTCCGCTTCCTCCGATCCCAATGCCCCAGAGACAGGAGCCCCTGCTCCAGACAGCTCTGGCCCCGGCACTCAAAATGCCCGATCTGCAGCGCGCGAAGAGAGCGGAGCGTCCTCCGGCGCGGCAAGACCGCCCCGCTTCAAACGGGTGCCGATGCGGCTGATCGTGCCCAATTTGGTCACGGTGCTGGCCCTGTGCTCCGGCCTGACCGCCGTGCGCATGGCCTTTGAGGGGCGCTGGGAGTTTGCCGTTGGCGCGGTTCTGGTTGCCGCCGTTCTGGATGGGCTTGACGGCCGGGTTGCCCGGCTGATGAAAGGCACGTCCCGCTTTGGAGCCGAGCTGGATTCCCTGTCGGATTTTGTCAATTTCGGCGTCGTCCCGGCGCTGATGCTGTATCTGTGGCTGCTCAAGGAAGCGGGCAATCTCGGCTGGATTGCCGCGCTGATCTTTGCCATTTCCATGGCCCTGCGGCTGGCGCGCTTCAATGTGGCGCTGGATGATCCGGACAAGCCTGCCTGGACCGCCCGGTTCTTCACCGGTGTTCCGGCCCCGGCCGGTGCGTTGATCGTGCTGCTGCCGCTTTATCTGGATTTTCTCGGCCTGTTCCCTCACTGGTTTGCCGAAGCTGCCTTTGTCGCGGCCTATACGATTGCCATTTCCTATCTGGTGATTAGCCGCCTGCCGACCTTTTCCGGCAAAACCCTGGGCACGCGGGTGCGGCGGGATTTCGTGCTGCCGCTGATTGTCGCCGCCGTTCTGATCGTCGCTCTGACGGTCAGCTATCCGTTCCGCATGCTGGCGGCGGCGGCAGTTCTTTATCTTCTGACGATCCCCATGTCCTGCCGCGCCCACCGCAAATTGCTTCTGGCCGACGCGACGATGGCGCTGGATGACGATGGTGACGAAGACGATACGGATCTGGACAATTTGGCGGACCGGGACAAGGACCACGGTGGCTAATACCCGCCTCGCCAAATAAGACCCTATCGGATGTTTTTTTCAGGTTTGCTGTCAGAAAACGCGCAGGTCGGCCAGGTTGGCCGGGAAAGCGGTGAGACACAGGCAGCGGGCGAAAGAGCCACCCAAGGCCACGACATGATCGTGTTCCGCCGTGTCGCACATCTTGTACGATGCCCCTCATCGCCCTGTGGCGTGCTCCAAAGACTTGATTGAATGTGCATCCATAAAGAGGAGCCGCAGGTGACACAGGAGATTGACATCCACAGTGCTGGGATCCGGGACCTGGGCAGTTTGCGGCAGCTCTATATCGACGCGTTTCCGGATGAAGACCTGTTCCCCCTGGTGACACGACTGATTATGGGCACCGTGCCGGTGCAGTCTCTCATGGCAACTTGCGGCGGCAAGCCTGTTGGGCATGTCATCTTTACACCTTGCACAGTTGATCCGGGCGGCATCGCCGCTTCCCTGCTGGGCCCGCTATGCGTGTCTACAGGACTTCAAAAACGCGGTATTGGCTCAGCTCTGGTCCGTTCTGGCCTCGATCAACTGAGAGCGACGGTCTCGCAGGTGCTGGTTCTCGGGGATCCTCGATACTACGCCCGGTTCGGATTCAAGCCGGACCATCTTGTCGAGCCCCCCTGTCCCATTCCGTTGGAGTGGAAGGGGGCCTGGCAGTCGGTTCAGCTTGATGGCGGTGCCGCCAGTTCATCGGGACGCCTGATTGTTCCAGAGGCCTGGAGTGACCCAGCCCTCTGGTCGGACTAAGCTGAGCGGGGCTCAGGCTTTCTTGCGCACAAATTTCTGTTCGGCGACCGCCTTGCCCCATTGATCGCCGATATACTCTTCGACCAGCACGAACCCGTTGTGTTCATAAAGGGCCCTGGCCGCCTCCAGCCCTTTCAGGGTCCACAGATGGATCTCGTCAAATCCGTTGGCGTCGCAATGGTGAAGGGCTTTCAGAAGCAGCGCTTTGCCAATGCCCTTGCCACGCAGCTTTTCGGACAGGATGAACCAGCGCAGATGGGCAATGTTGCCGTCCAGGTCTTCCCCGTCGATGGTTATGGAGCCGACGACTTGGCCATCCTCAATCACGCTCCAGCTGTTGTTGAGAGGATGGCCGATACGCTGCATGAACTCGGCCATGGCCTTCGTGACGACGCTCTCGAAGGCGGGGCCCATGCCGACAATTGGTCCGTGGGTTCGGGCATGCAGGGCGGCAAGATCTCCGATCATGCCGGTCTGATAGCCTTCCAAGATTTCAAGGGACGCCTCCACCTCAGAAGGGGCGTTCTGCGCCCCCGCAAGTCCGTCCGCATAGGCTGTAAGCGCGTCGGCGATCTCTTGAGGAGCGAGGGCGCTGCTGCGGGCGAGTGCCCCCCGGGCCTGCTGATCGCCAAAGCGGTCGATCCGCGCGCAAGTCTCCCGGCCATGCGGCGTGAGGCTCAGGCCATAAGCGCGGCCATCTTCCTTCAGCTGCGTCTGCAGGATCTCCCCCCGGGCCTCCAGAGATTTCAGCAGGCGGCTGATGGTCGACTTTTCAAGCTTCAGCCGCGTCGCCAGCTCCTTGGCGGTCAGTCCGGGAAAAAGGCTGATCTCCAGAAGGGCATGGACGGCTGAGCCGGACAGATCCGTTCCGGCGATGGTCTTGTCGAGAAACCCGAACTCCCGCACGAGCTGCCGCGAGGCGGCGCGGATTTCGAAGACGAGGGCTGGGGAAACGGTCATGATGAAAGGCCTTGCTTGATAGTTGCAATGTACAACTAAATACGGTGGACTATGCCGCAATGCAAGTGGTTGGAGGATGGGACCCTTGCTCTGAAGAGGACCGGAGGTACGACAAGCCGGCACAATGCTGCGTCCCTTAAGAACATGCAACATTGGGGAGGGACGCGCGCGCGAAAGAGAGGCGGCCGTATGTCAAGAAACGTTCCGGACCGCCAGATTTGGCGGTCCGGAATTTTAAGGCCGGATTATTCGGCGGCGAGCGGAGGCTCCTCGCCGGGCGGAACCTTGGGCGGTGCCGGTTTGGGCATCGTGACCACCTTGGCCGCTGGCCGGTCCTTGTCCATGTCCGGCTCCACCCATTCCACATCCTGATCCGGGCCGGGGCCGGGAGTGTCCAGCGTTCCGGCCGCGGGCACCGAGGACGGGTTGCGCGCACCGGAGATCCGCTGCCAGAGTGCCCGGAACAGGGCCATCCAGGTGCTGGGCAGGGCAATCATGACGGGGACCATGACGAGGGTCAGGATCGTGGAGAAGGCGAGGCCGGAGATCACCGCCGTGGACAGCTGGATCCACCAGATGGCCGTGATCCCGCCCACCGCAACAGTCTGGGTGAAGAAGTCCAGATTGACGGCGGTTGCCATTGGCACCAGACCGACGATCGTGGTTACCGTCGTCAGCAGGATCGGGCGGATCCGTTGGCCGGAGGTTTTCAGGATCGCATCCAGCGGCTCGAAACCGTCATGGCGGAACCGGTTATAGGTGTCGATCAGGACGATGGCGTTGTTCACCACAATCCCTGCCAGCGCCACGACCCCGGTGCCCGTCATGATGATCGAGAATTTCTGCCCCGTCAGCAGCATGCCCAGCAGAACCCCCATGACCGACATGACCACCGTGGAGAGGGTCAGGAGCGTCTGATAGAAGGAGTTGAACTGGGTCAGCAGGATCAGGAACATCAGGAACAGGGAGGCAATCATGGCCTTCATCAGGAACTCGCCCGATTCCTTCTGGTCTTCATCTGCACCTCGGAACTTCAGATAGACATTGTCAGGGAATGTCTGGGCATCCAGCCACTGGGTCAGCTCCTGCACCTTGCTGTCGACCGTGACCGGCTTTCCGTCCTCACCCAGCGCAGCCTTGTCCACCGTCGCCTTGATCATCATGGAATAGAGCCCGTCCCGCCGGGTGATCGAGGACACTTTCTTTTCCGGGGTCCGGTCAATGAAGTTGGCAATCGGCACCAGACCGAGTTGGGTTTGAAGGCGCAGCTGGTCGAATCGGTCCAGCGTGCGCTCATCGGCCGGAAGGCGCACACGGATGTCGACCTCATCTTCGGAATCCGCCGGCCGGTAGGTGCCGATCAGAACCCCGTTTGTCACCAGCTGGACCATGTTGCCGACCGAGCCGATTCCGGCCTGGTAGCGGCCCGCCTGTTCCCGGTCGATGGAAATCTGCCACTCGATCCCGGGCAGGGGGCGGTCATCCTCCTGGTCCAGAAGGTGGTCCATGCTGTCCAGATGTTTGCGGATCCGGGCGACCTGGGCGACCATCTCGTTATAGTCGGTCGAGGTCACTTCAAGCTGGATATCCTTGCCCGTAGGCGGTCCGCCCTCGATCTTGCGGGTCTCGACCTTGATGCCGGGAATGTCGGCCGTGCGGTCGCGGATTTCGGCAAAGATCTCCGCAGCCGTCCGGCGGCAGCAATATTTTGCCAGTTCCAGAGACATTTCGCCGATCACATCGGCAGGCTTGTCCTGAACCCCGCCAATGAAGTCGGGGCCGCTGCCGCCTCCCGGGGGAAAGGCGGAGGTGATAACATTTTGAATGCCCTTGGTCTGAAGGACTTCCGCTTCCACCTGTTTGACGATCTGCAAGGATTTGGCGGCCGACATGTTGCCCCGGGCCGAGACCATGACAACCGCCTGATCCGGCTCCTCATCGACGAAGAACTCGACCCCGGTCGGGTTCGAGGAAAACGCGGTGAAGATGGCAAAGCAAGTTCCAAGAACGCATGCAATCGTTAGAATGTTGCCCACGGGGGTGCCCGCCAGCAGCTTCAGGTGACGGACATAAAGTCCGGTGAAACCTTTAACGGTGCTGGCGTCATAGCTGAGCTCAGCCGGTTTGGCGCTGTCTGGCACCGGGGTCTTTTGGCCCCGGCGCAGGCGGCCAAACAGGCGTTCCAGCAGATCCACCAGGGGCGACATGGTTTTATAGGCGGCCCACAGCGCCAGGACCGTCAGCCCGATAACGGTCACGTAGAACAGGGTTTCCACCTCGTTGGGGCCGGACAGGAACGCAAGCGGTTTGGCGATCCATGACAGAACACCGAGCACGGCTTCAATCGGCGTGAACAGCACAGCCGGTCTGGTGGAGACCAGGAAGAAGGCGAACTGCACCGCAAACCAGAGAGCGGCCACCTCAAAGGCGAGGGAGACAAATGTGACCGCGCGGTGGTGTTTGACTGGCTCTTCCGCGTCTTCCGACGCCTGATGGGCGGCCCGCTCCCGCCGCCAGTCGATGAAAGGTTTCAGCACGAAATAGGCCGCAACGCCGACGGCAGCGAAGGCAGCAAGTGCGGCCAAGAGCAGCAATGCGATGGCGCCGGCGGAGAGGCCTTGGTCCGATCCCATTCCGAAGGCGGGCGCCGCTGCGGTGAAGGTGGCGGTTGCGCCGGTCAGCCCAAATGACACTGCCAGTATGGCGGTCGCGTATTTTTCCAGGAAATGCGTGATCAAGGCAAAGATGCCGCCGGTCACGGGCAGGAACACCATGGCCGTGAGCAGGGCCGCCGTCAGGACGATGATCACCATGATCGGCAGGTAGCTCATGAATTCGCCTGCCACGCCCGGCCATAGCAGCATGGGCAGGAAGGCCACAAGCGTGGTCGCGGTGGAGGACACAATCGGCCAGAACATCAGCCGGGCCGCCCGGATATAGGCCTCCCGGTCTTCCATGCCTTCGCTCACCTTGCGGTCCGCATATTCGACCATGACGATCGCTCCGTCGACCAGCAGGCCAACCGTGAGCACAAGGCCGAACATCACCATGATGTTCACGGTGTAGCCAAGGCCGGACAGGATCAGGAAGCCAACCATGAAGGAAGTTGGAATGGCGAGACCGACGAGCAATGCGGAGCGCAGCCCGAGCGCGGCCAGAACCAGGATCATCACCAGGAACACCGCCGTCATGATCGAGGACTGGAGCGAGCCGAGAACCTCATGGATGTTCGACGACATGTCCAGCATGTAGTCGACCTTGATCGTGTCCGGCCAGTCCTTGGTTGCCGCATCCACCACGGCGCGGATGGCAATGTTGTTCTCGATGATATTGGTGCCGATCCGCTTGGTGACATCCAGCGCAATGGCGGGCTTGCCGTTGACGAGGGTAAAGGAGTCGGGATCTTTGAAAGTGCGTCGGATATCGGCCACATCGGCGAGGGTGACAACGCCTTCGCCCGACTGCTTGATTGGCAGGGACAGCACATCGGCGGCAGATTCCACCAGCCCCGGCACTTTCACGTTGAAGCGTCCCTGGCCACCATCGATGAACCCGGCCGGAACAAGCTGGTTGTTGTCGGCAAGGGACACCAGTAGTTCCTGTTGCGTGATGGCATAGGATTCCAGCTTCTGGGAATCGATCAGTACCTCCAGCAACTCTTCCCGATGGCCCTTCAGGTCTGCGGAGCGCACCGTGTCGATGGCTTCCACAAGGTCCTTCAGGCGGCGGGCATGCTGATAGAGCGTGCGCTCGGGAACGTTGCCGGACAGCGCGATTGTAATGGTCGGCACCAGGGCGAAATTCGTTTCCGAGATTGTCGGCTCTTCCGCGTCGGCGGGAAGTTCACCCTTGGCCGTGTCCACCTTGTCGCGGACATCGGCCAGGGCTTCGTCCTTGTCGAAGGAAATGTCGAATTCCAAAATGATGCCCGCATGGCCTTCAGAGGCGATGGCGGTCAGTTCCTTCAGGCCGTCCAGCCCGCGCAATTCGGTCTCCATCGGCCGAACCAGCAGCCGCTCGGCGTCTTCAGGCGAGATGCCCTGCTGCACAACCGAGACATAAAAGACAGGCACGTCAATGTCCGGACTGTCTTCTTTCGGAATACTCAGATAGCTGAACGTGCCAGCCACCAAAAGGGCGAGCATGAGCACGAAAACCGTTTTCGGGCGCCGCAGGACACCTTCAAGCATGTCGATCATTGGCTGAGCTCCGCAACGTCCAGAACCGGTTCGACGGTTTCTCCGTCACCGACATATTCCTGACCCACCACAATCACGTCGATCTCGTCCGGCAGACCGCCAACCCAGATGCCGTTGCTGCCACCGCCAAGCACCTGAACCGGATAGAAAGCCGTCTTGTTGTGGTCATCGACCGCGCGGACGCCGACAATGCCGTCGTCATTCAGGGTGAGGATGCCCGGTGAGATCATATGCGCCTTCTCCGCAGGCAGGGCGAGCCGGGTCACAGCCGTGACCCCATCCCGGGCCTTGCCGTCCGGATTGGCCAGTTCGACCTCGATGCGGAAGGTGCGGGTGTCCGGGTCGGAGGACGGCGACACATACCGGACCTTGCCGGTCATGGTCTCGCCTGTCACCAGGGTGACGTCTGCCATCATGCCGATGCTGATCTGGCCCACATTGAGTTCCGACACCTGACCAATGGCGATCATCGGGTCGGAATTAACCACCGTTGCGCAGATCCCGCCGCTGTCAAGCTGGGCGCCGATCTCGGCCATGGGGCTTTGAATGACACCGGCAATCGGGGAGCGGATAATGGTGCGTTCCAGCTCCAGTTGGGCTTCTTCCAGCCGCGCGCGGGCCGCATCCAGACTGGCGAGGGTGGCAGCGGCTCTCGTTTGGGCGGTAAAGCCTTTGTCTGCCAGCTGGGTCGCGGCCTTGTGGTCCAGTTCCGCCTGGGCCAGCACAGCCTTGGCTTCCAGAATACCAGCCTTGCGCGCACCACTGTCCAGTTCGCATAGAATATCGCCTGCGGCCACATGGGCGCCTTCCCTGGCCGGGCGGCGCACAACGTCGTCGCTGGTTTCAGACCGTACGGAGACTTTGGCCTCTGCCTCGGTCCGGCCACGGATTTCCAGAATGGCCTGACGGTTTTCGGCGGTCAGCTTCTTCACCTTCACCTTGAAGATCTGGCCGTCCTGTTCCGCTGCGCGTTCCGCCGGGGCCGGTGTGGCATTGGCACCATCTCCGACACCGCCGACAACAACCGTGCCGTTCGACATCCATATTCCGATGCCTGCGGCGAGACCCGCTGCCAGAACGTAGGAAAGCTTCACTTTCATCTATAGGTACTCCGGAACTTTTGACGTTTTGGCTTACTCTGCGGCATCGGAAAGAGCTTTGGCCGCGTCTTCAGCAATCTTGATCAAGGCATCGCCATGCTCATCGAGATAGGCGAGGGTGAAATTCATGCAGCCGATGCCATAGCTGCGGGTCCAGTTGGATCCGGTATGGCTGCATTCCTGATTGGTTTCTGTCAGCAACTGCAGTTCCTGCCGGACCTGAGCTTTCTGGCGCTCCAATGCCCGGCGGATGACCTCCGGCGGCAATTTGTCCGCATTAAGAGCAATCAGCAAAAAGGGTGAGCGGAAAGTGTCGGGCGCCTGGGGTTCGCACAGGAACCGGACCAGTTCTTCCCGTCCAGCCGCGGTGATGGAATAGACCTTGCGGGCCGGTTTTCCAGCCTGGGGCTCTTCGCGCACCGTCACAAGACCTTCCGATTCAAGCCGGGCAAGCGCCGGATAGATCGACCCGAAACTGGCATCCTCAAAATAGCTGAACCGGCCATCGGTGGATTCCTTGCGGATCTCGTATCCGGTGGCGTCTCCAAAAGACAGGATTGCCAGGCACAGGCTGCGCACGCTCATGGGGTTCTCCGCAGGGGCAAGATCATACGGCGATGGTCTCCATACAAGATCAGGCGGGAAAGGGAAAAGTCATGCCCTTGCAACCACAACTCACTCTTGTGGAAGCTGCCCCTGACAAAATGTCCTATTGCGTATTCAATTTCGATATATCAGCCTAATATATATCGCTCAGAAATAAAACAAGCGTGCAGCGCAAAAAAAAGTGACGTTTCGGACGGGGCGTGCGGAAAGGTCAGACTTTTCCCAATTTGTTTGTTTTGACAGGTTGCTGACTTCAAAAAGAAGACTAGGCTTCTCACGATCGGGTTAGCAATGTTGTGGAGGGCCACATGGCGGTTGAAAATAAGGCGGTCAGGCGTGTGTTGCAGGAGCCGCTGCTGCGTCTTCTGGCCATAAACGGCGCAGCCGGTGTGGTCATTGCACTGTTGGTGCTGGGGGCAATCTTCTGGTCCAACATCGGCAATTTGCGGGTTCTGGTCTTAACAGCCGAAAATCCGGTTGTGCCTGTGGTCATGCTGGCAGTGGGTCTTATCATCACGCTTGGCTCTGTCGTGATGGGATCTGCCGTGATGCTGCTGGGAGAGAGGGAGAGGGGCGGCGGTGCCTCAGGAAAGCGCTCCGGTTTTGGTGCTGATGTCAGGCTGCAGCCCGTGCGCGTTGTGGCAGTTTCCCGGCCAAACCAAACTCGTAGACGTGGCTGACCGTTCCTTTTCCTGCGTTGCCTCAGGCCCTGATCCCGTGTGAGTTGTAGGTCTGCCCCCGTGTACTCCGATTTGGCCCAGGCAGCCGTCAGCGGTGTGGATCCAATGCCGGACAAAAGCGTCATCGCGGCGGCCAGCAGCATCAAAAGACCTGCAGAGGTCAGTCTCATGTCAGCATTCCCTGGTCTCATGGCCCCCCATTGGCTGTTGTGCGCAGGCATAGACTGGAGCTGCCAAGACGCAATCCGGTAAAATCTAGGTTTCTCAAGCTCTGACGCTGGAGGCTCTTGCGTTGCAGCACAGGATGGGAGCACTGTGTAACGGGGCGACTCTTGGGGACTGATGATGACAGAGACCTATCCGCGTGACATGACCGGATACGGGCGTACACCGCCCGATCCGCAGTGGCCCGGAGGGGCGAAACTCGCCCTTCAATTCGTCCTCAACTATGAAGAGGGCGGTGAAAACAACATTCTCCATGGCGATCCGGCGTCCGAGGCGTATCTTTCGGAGATTGTCGGCGCAGAGCCCTGGCCGGGCCAGCGCCACTTGAACATGGAATCCCTTTATGAATACGGGTCACGGGCCGGGTTTTGGCGGATGTGGCGTCTGTTCATCGAGCGGTCCTTGCCGGTGACTGTCTTTGGTGTGGCAACTGCCCTGATGCGCAACCGCGAAGCCGTCGCCGCCATGAAGGAAGCGGACTGGGAAATCGCGTCCCACGGCTTGAGATGGATTGAACACCGGGACATGGACGCGGCCGAAGAGCGCCGCCAGATCCGCGAGGCGATCCGAATCCATGAGGAGGTGACCGGGGCCCGCCCGCTCGGCTGGTATACCGGGCGCTGCTCCATACACACCCGTCAGCTCATTCAGGAAGAGGGCGGGTTCCTCTATGACTCCGACAGCTACGCGGATGATCTGCCTTATTGGGTTGACAGTCCGCAGGGCGATCATCTGGTTATTCCCTATACGCTCGATACGAACGACATGCGCTTTGCCTCCGCGCAGGGGTTCAATTCGGGCGACCAGTTTTTCACCTATCTGAAGGATGCGTTCGACACGCTCTATCAGGAGGGCCTGCGCGGGGCGCCCAAGATGCTCAATGTCGGCCTTCATTGCCGCCTTGCGGGCCGTCCCGGCCGCACAGCGGCCCTGGCCAGGTTCCTGGACTATGCCGCAGGCCACGAAGATGTGTGGATCGCCCGCCGGATCGATATTGCCTGGCATTGGCACGCGCATCACGGCCGGGTCTGAAAAGGCAGGATACTCTGGAAGGGAAAATGACCAGTGGTGTCACACCGAAATTAAGTCTGGTTGCTATTTCAGTCCTATTTTAATTTTTCAGACGGGATTGGGATTTCATATGATCAAGCATGCCTTTTCAGTTGCCGCCCTGTGTGTTGCGTTGACGACCGGCGCCATGGCCGACGACACATCAATTGCCGCTGCATTTGCCGGTAAGCAACTTACCGGGAGCGGCGTCGACATGACCATCAACCCGAACGGGACGTTTACCGGGAAAGTCGGCAAGAACCTCAGCCAAAATTTTCAGGAACCTGGAAAATCAAAAACGGCAAGTGGTGCCGGACGATCAAGGAGCCGGAACGGTTCAAGGGCTCTGAATGCCAGAAACTGACCATGAATGGAGATGGCACAGTCACAATCGAGGGCCGGCGCGGGCCAGCGACCTATACTCTCAAGTAACGGGTGCCCTCAGCAAACGCGAGCCCTCAGCAAACGCGCGCCGTCAGCAGGGTCCAAGGCAGCGCCGGAACCTTGATGAAGACTGGCGCCTGTGGACAATGCCGGAGCCATTCTTCGGTCAGATAGCCTTGTATGCGGCCATGTTCGGGGGGAGCCTGGAGGGTGCCGTTGAAAAAGGCAAATGGGGCGCATTGGAAGACCATGTGTCAGGAGCTGCGCCTGGCAGGAGACCGGTTTCAATAAAATTACCCCGCGAGCCGTTTCCCGGGCAGCTCGCGGGGCATTGAAAATTTCTGCTCGCAACAGGGTTAGAAAAACAACATTCCCTTTGGGAAGTAAACAGTTTGTTAAATTTAACCTTAAGATTGAAATATCCCTGAAAGCAGGCAACGTACTTAACGGGGTGCACAGCTGCGAACGGCCCGGAAAACCGAGGCGTTTAAGGGAGTTAGAGCGCGGCGAAGCGCTGGTTTGCAACGTCTTCAGCCCTGTCTCGCGCGGCTTGCTTGCCGGTACGAACGCCATCGTTCCTACTGTTCTTATCCGTTCAGGAACGGCCGTTGACCGCTATGCGGCAGTCAAACGTGCGGGACAAAAATGACACATTCAAGAAAGATTTTCTTAACTTTTAGGGAAGGACAGCAACGCTGACGGGTTCTGTTGTCGGTGGGGGAGTAACGCCGGGCGGTGAGTTGGTTCGTCCGGGTTTCTCGAATGCGTTTCCGGAGTTTCGGGGGCGCGTGGAACCAGTTGAACGTCGGGCAAATAGACTGTGGATCTCTCAACTGCTCAGGATGCGGCTTTTACCGTATCCGCTTATAGACCTTTCGTCAGAGGTCGCGAACCAAAGCACCTTTCGATTCGCCTCGGCTTCGAAAGAATACTGTGGGTGCCGAAGGCAGGCATCAGGCGGAAAAAACCTCCGGTTCGCAGCGTTGGGCCGAGTGGTCTGACCAAGAAAAAGTCCTTCGTAGAGGCAGCCGGTTCTGTTGGGCGCTGCATGATTATCAGTGGCGCCTCAAAAGAAGGGCATGTGCCGTTCCGTGGAGCGGCAACTGCCAAAAAGTTGTCCAGAATGGATGAAACAGCGTTTCTCAAAGACAACAAGATCAAAACCCGTGGCATCTGTGCCGGCAAATTTCGTAGTTCGTCAATTTGCCGTTCGTTGCGGCCAAAAGAGAACGAAGTTCAATGACACTAAGAAAGCGGCAGACTTGGAAGATCAGCGGACAAGGTTCGTTTGGGTCTTTCCCCTTTGAATTCCAGGGAAGGGAGCAGGGCGTATTCCCGGCCGTTTCCTGGGCTCCTCAAGAGCGGGAGGCTGAAATATGAGCCTTGCTCTGGACTATGAGGTTGTTCATCTGCGCGAACAACTGGAAGAGAAGAACGCGCGGATCGCTGAGTTGGAGCGCCTTGTTGCGGACCAGCAGATCATGTTTCCGCCAGACTGGGACCTGACCCGCATTCAGACCCGTATCCTGCGCTTTCTTCTAAAGCGCAGCTATGCGAGCCGCGAGCAGATCCACGCATATCTTTATGCGGACCGGGACGATGGCGGACCGGAACTGGAAAACGTGCGGGTGCATATCTGTCTGCTTCGCAAGAAGCTGAAGCCGCACGGCGTCGAGATCAGCTGGCTTGTCGGGATGGGCTACCGCCTGGACGATGCGACCAAGGATCTGATCCGGGCGAGCCAGACCCTCGTCGGCTAAGCCACGGGCTTGCTGCGGCATGCAGCATCTGAAGGCCCACAGACGCGCTCAGAACGTCTAAAGACGGGACAAGGCAGGTTGCACGCCGCCTGCCTTGTCCCTTTTGCGATACAGGCATGGGTTGCTCTCCGCTTGGCCCACCAACGCGGTAACCGCGTGACCTGCGTCCCGGGTTGCCTTGATATATTCCCTAAGAGAAAGTTTTTGGTTCGCGTCCGCCTTCCTGCTGAAAGAAGCTAAGAGTATCTTCCAAAAAATTTTTCCAGTTGTCGTGGGGCTGAGGCAGCTATCCGGTTGCCGTACGGGTCTGAAACGCATTGGAAGAGGTTACGGGTTAACCTTACTGGCTAAAATACAACTTAAAACTGAACGATCCAACTTGCGGCTTCCACCACGGCAATCTACGACTTGGCTGAGGTTAATTAAGTGTTAATTCGTGGTGGAGTTGCAATGCGCCTTTTGACCCAGAATTTGTATGTATTTGTTTTTTCGATTGTTTCTCTCGGATCTGCCGTTTGGGTCGCCAGCGGCCCGGACCGGGCTGCGGAGATCGTTCGCTACATGGTTGAAGATGCGGCCGAGTTGCAGCAGGCCACCAGCAGATCGTATCAGGAAATCAGGAATTTCCCCATTGCCAGCGCCATGGACGACGCGGCCGCTGTGGCCGTCGTTGTCGTGCGGTTGCCGACGCTGCTCTTTGAGCAATTGGCGGACCGGCTGGGGGAGGTGAACAAAAAAATCTCCAAACGGGCAGGATCAGTGCGGCCTGTGGTTCCTGAAAAGGCAGGGCCGTCCAGCCCTAGAACCGCGAGACTGTGAAGCAAATCCGGCCAGACGCGGTCTGCGCTATAGCTTTCATGGTTCGTCGGATTTGTCTTTCGCTGCCTGAAATCAGAGATTTCAACGCAAATGACAAAACAGTTTGAAACCTCTTGAACGATGCTCTAGATCGCGGCAAGTGCCAGAGCGATGCCCTGGCCGACGCCAATGCACATGGTTGCAAGCGCCAGTTTGCCGCTCCGGCGGGATAGCTCCAGGGCCGCTGTGCCGGTGATCCGCGCGCCGGACATCCCGAGCGGGTGGCCAAGGGCGATTGCGCCGCCATTGGGGTTGATGGCGTCGCTGTCTTCGGGAAGCCCCAGATCACGCAGGACGGCAAGGGCTTGAGCTGCAAAAGCCTCGTTCAACTCGATGACATCAAATTCGGCCGGGGCAAGGCCGAGACGGGCGCAGAGCTTGCGTGTCGCAGGGGCTGGCCCCAGTCCCATGACGCGCGGCGGCACGCCAGCGGTCGCGCCACCCAGAATGCGGGCGATGGGCTTCAGATTGTATGTCTCAATGGCGGTTTCTGAAGCCAGCAAGAGAGCTGCGGCACCGTCATTGACCCCCGACGCATTGCCTGCGGTCACCGTGCCCTGGTGCCGGAACGGCGTTTTCAGGGCGGAAAGCGCCTCCAGCGTTGTGCCGGCGCGCGGGTGTTCGTCCTTGCTGACGAGTATCGGGTCCCCCTTGCGCTGTGGGATCGTCACCGGGACGATTTCCCGCGCCAGGCGGCCATTCTCCTGGGCCGCGACAGCCCGCAGCTGGCTGCGCAGAGCAAAGGCATCCTGGTCTGCCCGGGAAATGGAAAAGGCTTCTGCGACGTTCTCTGCGGTTTCCGGCATGGAATCGATGCCATACTGGCGTTCCAGCAGCGGGTTGACGAAGCGCCAGCCGATGGTGGTGTCATAGAGCTCTGCTTTTCTGGAAAAGGCCGTCTCCGCCTTGGGCATGACCAGCGGTGCCCGGGACATGCTCTCCACGCCACCGGCAATGGCCAGATCCATTTCGCCTGCCTTGATTGCCCGCGCGGCCGTCATCACCGCATCCATGCCCGAGCCGCACAGGCGGTTGAGCGTCAGGCCAGGCACCGTATCGGGAAGCCCGGCAAGCAGGGCCGACATACGTGCGACATTGCGGTTGTCTTCTCCCGCCTGATTGGCGCAGCCATAAAAGACGTCCTCCAGATGGGACCAGTCCACATCCAGGTTCCGCTCCATCAGGGCTTCAATCGGAATGGCCCCCAGGTCATCCGCCCGCACCCCGGACAACGCCCCGCCATAGCGGCCAATGGGAGTGCGGATATAGTCGCAGAGGAAGACGTGATGCATGGGGTGTATCCGGAACTGGCAGCAAACTGAAAGATGTGGCCGGAGCTTGAAGACTTTTGGAGCCCGGCGCAAGACCGTTCAAAGGTCAGGATGTGGGCGCCTCAGTCCTCGTCCCCGTGGCGTTGAATATCATCCTCCGCCAGATAGGTTCCTGATTGCACTTCGATCATACGGACCGGGATTTTGCCCCGGTTGTGCAATGTGTGCTGGGAGCCAAGCGGCACATAGGCAGACTGGTTTTCCGTCAGGAGGCGGGTTTTTCCGTCAATCGTGACTTCGACGGTGCCTGACACCACCACCCAATGTTCGGCGCGATGGAGATGACTTTGCAGGCTGAGGCCCTTGCCCGGTTTGATCAGCATGGACTGGACCGCGAATCTGTCGCCTGAATTGATCCGCTCCGTGTAGCCCCAGGGCTTGTAGGCGCGCGGGTGCCGTACGATCTCGTCGCGCCCTTCCGCCTTCAATTGCTCAACCACGGTTTTCACGTCCTGGGCGTTGTTCTTGTGGGCCACCAGAACGCTGTCACCGGTGGCGATGACCATCACATCTTCCAGGCCGATCACCGACACCAGGCTTTTCTGGGAATAGGCTAGACAATCCCGGCTTGACAGAAACCGGGTGTCCCCCAGACCGGTATTGCCGTCGGCATCCTTCTCAAGCACGTTCCAGATGGCCGACCAGGAGCCCAGATCGTCCCAGTCCGGGGCCATCGGCGCGCAGACCACGGTGCTGGCGTTTTCCATGATGGCATAGTCAATGGAAATGTTCTGGATCGCCTCAAACCGGGCCTGGTCGAGCCGGGTGAAGTCCAGATCCCCATGGCGCGTTTCCATGGCCGCGCAGACAGCGTCATACAAGGACGGCTGCAGGCCTTTGAAAGCCTCGATCATGGTGTTGGCGGCGTACAGAAAAATCCCGGCATTCCATACATAACTGCCATCTTCCAGAAAGGCTTTGGCCCGCTCGAGATCCGGCTTTTCGACAAAGGATTCAACGGCCCGCACGGGCGCTTTGCCCGGTGCGACCTTGATATAGCCGTATCCGGTGTTCGGTTCGTCTGGCTTGATGCCGAAAGTGACAATTGCCCCGGAGCGGGCCGCGTCTTCAGCTTGATGAACGGCAGAAAGAAACACGTCCTCCTTGCGGATCAGGTGATCGGATGGCAGCAGCAGCACAAGCGCGTCCGGATCCTGTTCAGCTGCAATCAGGGCCGCCATCAGCGCTGGGGCGGCCGTGTTGCGGCCCACTGGTTCCAATAGGATCGTATTGGGTTTGATGCCGAGTTCGGAGACCTGTTCGCCCATCTGGAACCGGTGGGCGTTGCTGCCAATCACGATTGGGGCCGCAAAGCCGGGACGGGCCACGCGCCGGCAGGTCTTTTGAAACAGGCTTTCGCCGTCAAACAGGGGCAGGAATTGTTTGGGCCTGTCTTTCCGGGACAGCGGCCACAGCCGCGTGCCGACACCGCCGGAGAGAATACAGGGAAAAATCATGGTCTTGTCCTGGAACTGTCAAGTTGTCCGTTTGCCGTCTGACGGCTCGCCTGAGCGCCTTCATACCATCTCACCCGGTTTCCGCCACCCATGCCGTGAGGGAGCGGCACTTGACGGTATGGAGCGTTATAATGTAACGCAAACTTGACGTCCGGGAGCGGTATCCCCCGGAGCGGAATAAGGTTTACGGTATGGGACTGGAAAACAACCGGCTGGTGCAGCTCGACGGGGCGGGCGTGCGCAGAAGCGGCGACTGGCTGGTGCGCGGTGTGGATCTGACTGTATCTCCCGGCGAAATCGTGACCCTGATCGGCCCGAATGGCTCCGGCAAATCGACCACGGCCAAAATGACCCTCGGCATTCTGAAGCCGACCGAAGGCCGCAGCCGCCGCAAGAGCGGTCTGAAAGTCGGCTATGTGCCACAGAAACTGGCCATTGACTGGACCTTGCCGCTGACGGTGCGCCGGTTCATGCGGCTGACCAACCGGCTTTCCAGCGAAGCCTGCCACTGCGCGTTGGACCAAACCGGGGCAGGCCATCTTGTCGACGCGCAAGTCCGCACGCTTTCGGGCGGTGAATTGCAGCGCGTTATGCTGGCCCGGGCCATTGCCCGCCAGCCGGACCTTCTGGTGCTGGACGAGCCAGTGCAGGGGGTGGACTATGCTGGCGAGATTGCGATTTACGATCTGATTTCCGAAATCCGCGATCGCCTCCGCTGCGGCATCCTGATGATTTCCCACGACCTGCATGTGGTCATGGCCGCCGCAGATCAGGTGATCTGCCTGAATGGCCACGTCTGCTGCCGGGGCACGCCGTCGGATGTCAGCCAGGACGAAAGCTATCAGGCGCTTTTCGGAGCCCGGGCCGGGGCAGGGCTGGCGGTCTACAAGCATCACCACGACCATGTGCATTTGCCGGACGGAACGGTGCGCCATGCCGATGGCAGCCTGTGCCCAGACTGCCCGGGCGGAGACCATCTGCAGGACGAAGGGCCCGCAACCGGGCAAGGGGCGGCCAGCCATGCTGGATGACTTTTTTACCCGGTCGCTCATTGCCGGAGTTGGGGTTGCCGTTGTGGCGGGGCCACTCGGCTGCTTTGTCGTCTGGCGGCGCATGGCCTATTTCGGCGATACGCTGTCCCATGCCGCCTTGCTCGGTGTGGCCCTGTCCCTGCTATTTGACCTGAACACGACCCTGGCAGTTGGGGCGACCTCCGTCGTGCTGGCGCTTCTGCTGGTCACTTTGCGCCGTAGCGACACGCTGTCCTCCGATGCCCTGCTCGGGCTCTTGTCCCATTCTGCCCTGGCACTCGGTCTGGTCTGCCTTGCGTTCATGACCTGGGTGCGCGTGGACCTCCTGGGGCTGCTGTTTGGTGACATTCTATCGGTTACCCGGCAGGACATTGCCATGATCTATGGGGGCGGGGCTTTGGTGCTGGTGGTTCTGGTCGGTATCTGGCAGCGGCTATTTGCCGCCACCGTCAACGCGGATCTGGCGGCCGGTGAAGGCCTGGATCCGGACGCCGTGGAGCTTGTCTTCATGCTGCTGACGGCAGTGGTGATCGCCATCTCGTTGAAAATTGTCGGGGCGCTGCTGATCACGGCCCTTTTGATCATACCGGCGGCCGCCGCACGGCGCCTGTCCTCGTCGCCGGAGCAGATGGCCGGTCTGGCGGCGGTGCTTGGCGGCGCTTCAGTGATCGGCGGGCTCTATGCCTCGCTGGCCTATGATACCCCCTCCGGTCCCTCCATTGTTGTGGTGGCCCTGGCTCTGTTCATGATCAGTCTTGTCCCGGGGGGCATACTTGTGAGAAGGATGAGATCAGGGTCCGGGCGTTGATCATGTCCTGGCCTTTCCAAAAGATCCTTGGGGCCAAGACAGCAGGAGAGCATCTTTGAGCGCGCATATGCATCCCGAATTGACCAAGAATCAGGCTCTGGTGTTCGGCTCTCTTTCGCGGGCCGAGGGGCCATTGACGGCCTATGCCATTTTGGACCTTTTGCGCGAAGACGGCTTCCGGGCGCCGCTTCAGGTCTACCGGGCCCTCGAAAAGCTGGTTGAATACGGCATGGTGCACCGGCTGGAGAGCCTCAACGCCTTTGTCGCCTGCGATCACAAGGGCTGCGCGGCCCATGGAACCGCCGCTTTTGCGATTTGCGATCAGTGCGGCAGTGTGCGCGAGTTTTCGCCGGATGCGGCCGTTCTGGCCTTGAAGGACTGGACCGAGGCGGAAGGGTTCCGCCTGTCCCGCTCCACGATCGAATTGCGGGGCACATGCCGGGAGTGTCTCGCCAAGGCGAACTGAACCACCTGCGGCAAAAAACGCGCGCCGTTTGAGGCAGACGCTCATTCGGAAACGCTGCGTTACTTCGCTATAAACCTGCCGAAGCGGACTTGAAGCTGCTTGGCCATCCCCTGAACAGTTGTCACATATCCCATCCAAGAGCATAGATAGTACAGGGCAGCTCTGACCCTTCCCGGTTCAAGGTCCTTGAAGGCCGTGGAGGTCCAGTGTGGGGGGAGCTGCCGGGACGCATTTTGATGCGGTTTGCAAACTGTGGACCGTAAGACGAGAGGCCGGGCGCGCCGGAACCGGAGCCCGGATGCATGAGGGAGAGCAGCATGGCTGTGCTGATTGCCGGATTGGTTTTGTTTTTGGGAATTCACCTGGTGCCGGCTTTTCCAAGGCTGCGCGCAAGTCTTGCCGCAAAGCTGGGTGAAAACGGCTACAAGGGGCTGTTTTCCGTTGCCTCGGCCATAGGTTTGGGCCTCACAATTTACGGGTATGGCCTGGCCCGGTTTGAAGGTCCGGTCCTGCTCTATGATCCGCCGGTCTGGTTGCGGCATGTCACCATGCTGCTGATGGTGCCCGTGTTCATTTTTTTGGTGGCCGCTTATGTGCCCTGCCGGATCAAGAGAGCCCTTAAGCACCCAATGCTGGTTGCAATCAAGCTCTGGGCGCTGTCCCATCTTCTGGCCAATGGCGATCTTGCCTCGGTGCTGCTTTTTGGTGGATTCCTGGCCTGGGCGGTTCTTGCCCGCATTTCCATCAAACGCCGCGGGCCGGGGGCAGGCCAGCTTCCCTTTGCGGCCGGTGAACCGGGAAAATTCTCCGACATCGTGGTGATTCTCACCGGCCTCGCGCTCTATGGCCTGTTTGCCTGGAAGCTGCACCCGCTTCTGATTGGCGTGCCGGTCGTTTGACAAAAGGGGAGGCAAGCGGCGGAAACCTTCGAAAAAGCGCCGCCGCATGCCTCAAAATCTGGCCGATTGCCCCACTTGCGCCACGAAGGGCGGATTAAAGCCCGGTCAGGGAATTGCCCGAGGCGGATCAAATGGATAATGTGCGCCACTCATAAAGGGATGGTGGCCCGGTTTTACGGCGCGCCGGCAAGGTAACTGCAGGAACAAGACACGCATGTCTGACATTTTTCGTGAAGTCGATGAGGATATCCGCCAGGAGAAATACCGTCGGCTTTGGAACCGGTTCGGTCTTTGGATTATCGGCTTTGCGGTTTTGATCGTGGTGGGGACAGCCGGCTACCGGGGCTTTCTCTATTGGCAGGAGACCCAGTCGGAAGCCTCCGGTGACAGGTTCTTTGATGCAGTGGAGCTTTCCGAAGCCAAGAACTATCAGGATGCGGCAGCCATTTACAAAGAGCTGGAAAGCTCGGTCGGTGGCTATCCGGCCCTGGCGCGGTTCCGTGCTGCGACTGATCTGGCCAGCTCGGGCGAAGCAACCCAGGCCCTTGCCGCATTTGACGCCTTGTCCAACGACGGCAGCCTGATGCAGGCGCTGCGTGACATGGCGGCCCTGCGCGCGGGTTATCTGGCCGTGGACACGCAAGACTATCCGGGCGTTGCCGACCGGGTGGAAAGACTGACCGGCGACACGTCTCCCTTCCGGGCGGCCGCACGGGAGCTTCTGGCTCTGAGTGCCTGGAAGAATGGCGATATCAAAACCGCGCAAAGCTGGATTACGGCTCTGGAAGAGGATCAGGAAACCCCGGTGGAAGTGAGCCGGCGGATTTCGATTTTGAACGATGTAATCCGCGCAGCCAATGGCGGCGCAGCGGCGGATGGTGAAGGAAGCAATCAGTGATTTTTGGGTCAGGTTCCACGCGCAGAGGTGCACTGCTTGGTCTTTTTGCGGTTTCCCTGGCGCTCACCGGCTGCGGATCGGTCAGTGAATTCAGCGAATCCGTCAATCCCTTCTCCCGGGAGAAAACACTGACCGGTGAACGGGCGCCGGTCTTTGACGGCGCCGATCCGGCCGCCCGCGCTCTGGGCAAGACCGCAAAGATCGGCTCCGCAACCGGCGGGCAGAGCTGGACGACTGGTGGCGGCGGCCTCACCAATGATCCGGGCAATTTGGCGGTTTCAGTCTCCGGAACCACGTCCTGGCGGGCAAGTGTTGGTGCCTCAGGAGGCGGGTTGACCTCTTCGGCCCTGCGAATTTCTTCCCGGCCGGTCAGCGATGGCAGCAAGATCTTCATCTATAAGCCCAATGGCGAAGTCGTTGCCCTTTCAACGGCGGGCGGACGGGTCTGGACCCAGAACCTGCGTCCGGAAGGCGAGCGGGATATCGGTCCTGGCGGCGGCGTGACCGTTGCGGGCAATGTGGTTTATGCGGCAACCGGCTACCGTCAGCTTGTCGCGCTAAATGCGGGCTCCGGTCAGGTTCTTTGGACCGCCGATCTGGACACACCGCCGCGCGGTGCACCAGTCGCCGGGGGCGGCCAGGTGTTTGTCGTGTCCCAGTCCAACGAAGTCTATGCCATCTCACAGACCGACGGCTCGCTCACTTGGACCTATGCGGGGGTGGATGAGACCGCCGGGTTGCTGTCAGCCGCCAATCCGGCGATTTCCGGCAACCGGGTGATTGTCCCGTTCTCCTCCGGTGAGATCATGGCCATCAACATGAAATCCGGTGAGGCGGATTGGATCGACAGTGTCTCCCGCGGTTTCCGCACCCTGGCCCTGTCCGGTCTGGCGGATGTGTCGGCGAGCCCAGTCGTCAGTGGCAACACGGTTTATGCAACAGGCGTCGCCGGGCGCACGGTTGCCGTTGATGTCCGCACCGGCCAGCGGCGCTGGGAACAGGATCTGGGCAGCGTGCATACGCCTGTGGTCTCCGGCAGCAGCCTGTTTATGGTGGATCTGGACGATCGCATGGTTGCCCTGGACCTTAAAAACGGCGAAACCCTGTGGGCGACGTCGCTGCCGCGGCCGGAAAAGAAGAAAAAGCGCCGCAACTGGGCAGGACCGATCCTGGCCAATGGGGCTTTGGTGGCCTTTTCCAGCGATGGCCAGCTGGCCATTGTAGACGCGGCAAGCGGGAATATCATGACCACCCAGCGCACCAATCAGGATGTCTATGTGACACCGATTGCCGCTGGCGGCCGTGTCGTGGTACTGACCGGCAAGGACGGCGTAGCCGCGTTTAATTAGAGATCCGGGCGGAGCCCTTGTGAAAAGGGCCCGTCTGTCAGGAGAAATTGCTGTGGGCGCAACTGTCGCCATTATCGGACGGCCGAATGTCGGCAAGTCCACCTTGTTCAATCGTCTGGTCGGCAAGCGGCTGGCGCTTGTGGATGACACACCCGGCGTGACCCGTGACCGGCGCCCGGGCGAAGCCCGTCTGGGCGATCTGAGGTTTACCATTGTCGATACGGCCGGGCTGGAAGAGGCCGACAGAGCCTCTTTGGAAGGCCGTATGCGCCGCCAGACCGAAGAAGCTATCGACAATGCGGACGCGGTTCTTTTTCTGATCGATGCCCGCGCTGGCGTGACACCACTCGATGCCCATTTTGCCGAAGTGGCACGCAAGACCACCCGTCCGGTGATCCTGCTTGCCAACAAGGCGGAAGGCCGGGCAGGGGAAAGCGGGCTTTACGAAGCCTACGCTCTTGGCCTGGGCGATCCGATCGCCATTTCCGCCGAGCATGGCGAAGGGCTTGCCGATCTTTATGACGCGCTCAAGCCCCATGTGGACCGGGTGACGGAAGAGGAAGACGCTCGGCGCGAGGAAGCCATCACCAATGTCGATGTCGACGAGGATGGCGAGATCGTGGACGAGGAAGATCCTGCAGGCTCCCGGGAACGGCCCTTGAGGGTTGCCATTGTCGGGCGCCCGAATGCGGGCAAGTCCACGCTCATCAACAAGATGCTGGGCGAGGACCGGATGCTGACCGGTCCGGAAGCGGGTATCACACGAGATTCCATCTCCGTCGACTGGATCTGGCGGGACCGTCATATCAAGCTGTTTGATACGGCAGGTATCCGCAAGAAGGCCCGGGTTCAGGAAAAGCTGGAAAAGCTGTCGGTAGCCGATGCCCTTCGGGCGATCAAGTTCGCCGAAGTCGTTGTGGTCACGCTGGACGCGACCATGTCGTTTGAAAAGCAGGATCTGCAGATCATCGATCTGGTTGCCCGTGAGGGCCGGGCCCTGGTGATTGCCATCAACAAATGGGATCTGATCGAGGACCGGGAAGCGGCCTGGAAAAAGATCCGCGACGCCAATGAGCGCTATTTCAACCAGATTCGGGGCGTTCAGATCGCCACCTTGTCCGGCATTCAGGGGCAGGGCATCGACCGGCTGGTAGAAAGCGTCTTCAAGGCTTATGAGGCCTGGAATGCGCGCGTGTCGACCGCCAAACTGAACCGCTGGCTGGACCGGGTCACCGCCAACCATCCGCCTCCCGCCGTGGCCGGACGCCGGGTGCGTCTGCGCTACATGACCCAGCCCAAGACGCGGCCGCCGCATTTTATCGTCTTCTGTTCCCGTCCGGAGCAATTGCCGGAAAGCTATACGCGCTATCTGGTCAATTCCATGCGCGAGTCATTCGATATCCAGGGAACCCCGATCCGACTTGCCTATCGGAAGGGGGACAATCCTTACGCCCCCCGGAAAAAACGAAAGATCCAGTAGCCCCGATCCTGTCCGGTCGCGCGGCGGTAGCCGGAGACAGGGGCCAGAGGACAGGGGCCAGAAGACTTGGGCCAGAGACAGATGTATCGGTACCGGAGCTGTGCCAACATGTTCATGCGGATTTGAAGGAGCAATTTGATGATTTCCGAACGGCTTGCCTTTGCCGAAAACCTGGCCCTGAAGGCCGGGGCGCTTGCGCTGGACTATTTCCGCAAACTTGACACCCTGACCATCACCCAGAAGGGCCATCAGGACCTTGTGTCGGAAGCCGACAGGAACGTGGAAACGCTGATCCGCCAGGAGCTTGCAGCTTCTTATCCGGACGATGGAATTCTGGGCGAAGAGCATGGCATGGAAGAAGGCACGTCTGGCTACACCTGGGTGACCGATCCGATTGATGGAACCGCCAATTTTGTGACCGGGATACCGCAATGGTGCGTGATCGTTGCCTGTGTCCATCAGGGCCAGGTGATTGCGGGGGTCATTCATGATCCGGTGGCCGGGGAAACCTTCACCGCTGCGGCCGGGCAGGGCGCCTTTTTAAACGGCAAGCCGATCAAGGCCTCAGACAGTGACAGCCTGTCGGTCGGCTCAGTCGGTGTTGGGTTCAATGGCCGCACCTCGATCACGGACGCGGTCAATGTTGTGGGGGCGGTGGTCTCCAAGGGCGGTGTGTTCTTCCGCAACGCGTCTGGCGGTTTGATGCTGGCCTACGCGGCCTCCGGCCGTCTGATCGGCTATGTGGAAGCCCACATGAATGCCTGGGACTGCCTTGCAGGCATGCTGATCACGACCGAGGCGGGCGGCAAAGTCATGGAGCAGGACATTGCCCACGCCCTTTATCACGGCGCGCGGGTGGTTGTTGGTGCTCCGGGTGTCTTTGACGAGCTCAAGGAGATTGCCGAAACCTCCTTCGCCCCGCTGGAAGCAGCCGAATAAGGCGGTCTTCCAGCGGCAGGACCGGCCTGGGGCGCAAAAGCTTCAAACGTGCTGGTCGACCAGAACCGGGTTCCCGTCCGGGTCGGTCAGCAGAAAGCTCGCAGGCCTGGAGGTCGTCTCATCGGCCTCCGCCTCAAACGCATATCCCTTTGCCTTCAGGCTCTTTTGCACATCCCTGATGTCCTGGAAGTTGTCCAGCTCGGCCGCGTTCTGGTCCCATCCGGGATTGAAGGTCAGCATGTTCTTCTCAAACATGCCCTGAAACAGACCGATGACGGTGCTGCCGTTTTTCAGGATCACCCAGCCGTCGGAGCCGGAGCCCCCGAGATCTGAAAACCTCAGCCCCTCATAAAAGGCTTTCGATTTCTGAAGGTCCTTATACCAACCTGAATAGATAGAAACCCATCTGATGGCGCTGATCCGGATTGGCCGGCAAGGCGCGTTGCGCAGGACGGCCTGGTTGGCCGTTCAAGCGGCGCAACGCAGTCCGGCGGGCCGGAGCAGGCCACCGAGGCCGTGTTTGAGGACTGTTCAGCTGCGTCCCAGGTTTTGAACGATAAACCATATCGCCCTGCAACCTGCTCCTTGCCGAACAGTCCCCAAACACGGTCAGATCGGTTCCTATCTATTGAGGTTGGTATTCACGGCAAGACTGATGGAAAAAGCGCCGAGCTGCATGGGAGGTCTCCTTTCATGGATGTCTCCAGTCAGCAAAGCGCATCAAGAGGCGCAGCTCCAGTCACGATTTGGAGCGACAAAATGCCCGTTTTTCCTTTTGTATTTGAGATCTTTGATTTCAGACAATGAAAGGAAGATCGGATGGACTGCGATTTGTTTCAGAGTTCGGACCAGGAAGCGCTCACCCGGTCATAGAGCGCACCCGTTTGTGAGACGCCTGGGGAGATCAGTGGCAGCAGGCCACTGGCGGCGTCTGCCGGGTTGGGCAGGCTGTCCGGGGCTTCGCCGGGCATGGCCTTGGCGCGCAGGCCCGTCCGGACCGGGCCGGGGTCGGCCACGTTGATTTTCATGGCCGTCTGCAGGCTTTCATTTGCCCAGGTTTTGGCCATGGCCTCGACGGCGGATTTGCTGATCGATTGCAGGCCCCAGAACGCGGTCCGGGTCCGGGCATGGGCAGAGGTCAGAAACAGCGCCCGTGCAGCCTCTGACTGGCGCAGCAGCGGGTCCAGGGAGCGGATCAGCCGCCAGTTGGCAGTCACATTCACCGCCATGACCTTTTCGAAGTCCTTCGGGCTGATATGGCCGAGCGGGGACAGGACCCCGAGCATGCCCGCATTGGCCACCAGAATGTCGAGCTTCTTCCAGCGCTCAAACAGGGCGGCGCCCAGCCGGTCCAGGGCGTCGAAATCGGCAAGATCGACGGGAACCAGCGTGGTCTGGCCGCCAGCGGCCTGGATTTCGTCATCAAGATCTTCAAGCCCGCCCACCGTGCGGGCCAGCGCGATCACGTGAGCGCCCTGGCTGCCGAGTTGCTTTGCGATCTGGTAGCCGATCCCCCGGGACGCACCGGTGACCAGCGCAATCCGGCCTTCGAAATCCTGTGCCATGCTGTTGCTGCCCCGATCCGCGCCTTATCCGACTTCGACCAGGCGCGGCGCGTTGCCGAATTCCTGATCCTCCGACAGGTCCGTCAGCGGGGTTGGATAGTCGCCGGTGAAACAATGGTCGGTGAATTGCGGATTGTCATTGTCGCGGCCCTCATAGCCCATGGAGCGGTAAATGCCGTTCACGGACAGGAAAGCCAGACTGTCGGCGCCAATATATTTGCGCATTTCTTCCAGACCGTATTTGGCCGCCAGCAGCTTTTCGCGCACCGGCGTGTCGATGCCGTAATAGTCGGAATAGCGGATCGGCGGGCTGGCGAGGCGGAAGTGAACCTCCCGGGCGCCGGCATCGCGGATCATCTGCACGATTTTCACCGAGGTGGTGCCGCGCACAAGGCTGTCATCCACGAGCACAACACGCTTGCCTTCGATCTGGGAGCGGTTCGCCGAGTGTTTCATCTTCACTCCGAGCGCCCGGATCTGCTGGGTCGGCTCGATGAAGGTGCGGCCAACATAATGGTTGCGGATAATGCCCAGCTCGAACGGCACGCCGCTTTCCTGGCTGTAACCGATAGCTGCCGGAACACCGCTGTCAGGCACGGGCACGATGACATCGGCATCAACCTGGGTCTCGCGGGCCAGCTGACGGCCCATTTCCCGGCGCACGTCATAAACACTGCGCCCGCCAATGATGGAATCGGGCCGCGAGAAATAAATATATTCGAAGATGCAGGGGCGGGCGGTCTGCTTGCCGAAGGGAAAGAAGGATTCAATCCCGGTGGAGGTACATACGATCACTTCACCGTTTTCCACCTCACGGATAAATTTCGCCCCGATAATGTCGAGCGCGCAGGTCTCGGAAGCCAGGATCGGCGCACCGTTGAGGTCGCCAAGGACAAGCGGGCGGATCCCGAGCGGGTCACGGGCGCCGATCAGCTTCTTGGCTGTGAGGGCCACCAGAGAATAGGCGCCTTCCATCTGGGTGAGAGCTTCGATGAACCTGTCGACGATCTTGCCCTTGCGCGAGCGGGCAATCAGCTGCAGAACCACTTCGGAATCGGAGGTCGACTGGCAGATGGCGCCATCCCGGATCAGCTGATGGCGCAAGGTCAGCGCGTTTGTGAAATTGCCGTTGTGGCAGACCGCAATGCCGCCGCCATCCAGTTCGGCAAAAAGCGGCTGCACATTGCGCAGTATCGTTTCGCCGGTGGTGGAATAGCGCACATGGCCAATGGCGAGCCGTCCGCTGAGCCGGCCAATCGTGTCCGCATCGGAGAAATGATCGCCGACGAGCCCCTGATGCCGTTCAGACCGGAACTGGTCCCGGTCAAAGGTCACGATGCCGGCCGCTTCCTGGCCCCGGTGCTGAAGGGCATGAAGCCCAAGCGCGGTGAGGGCGCTGGCGTCCTCGTGGCCCAGAATTCCGAAAACGCCGCATTCTTCACGCAGCGTGTCGGCGTCCATATCGAGTGGATCACGCATTTCGGTTCCGCCTGCCATGGCGAACACTCCTATTTTTCGCCGGTTGGGGCCGGCCAGGGGCTTTTGATCGGTCCGCCTGTCTGGAAGGCCGGGCCTTGATATCGGCTGCGCGTCAGGCGCAGGCGGGATACACGAAGCATGCAAGGGGCGGAGACCGCCTCTGGGTCAGTTGGTGTCGCTCGTCAACTGTTCCAGGCCCTGCTGCTCGGATTCGCTATAGGACGGCTCTTCTGCCGCCGCGCCGCTGCCGCGGCCATTCAGATTGGCATCCCGGATCCGGTCGAGGATCGCCTTTTCCGGATCTTCCGGTAAAATCGCCACCAGCCGCTCGCCAATAGACAACAGGATCGGCCGCGACTTGGCGTCCAGAACCCAGGTCGGCTGCTTGTCCGGCTGAACGAACCAGTTGAAGAACATCATCGCGACGACCACCAGCAGCAGGCCGCGCACGGCGCCGAACACGAATCCCAAGGTCCGGTCCAGCGCACCGATGCGGCTGTCCAGCACGAAATCGGAAATGCGCATGGTGATGTAGCTGACAATCACAAGCGTGACCAGGAAGACGGCGGCCGCAGAGGCGCCCATGGCGACAAGGTCGTGGTTGATATATTGTTTTGCGTAGGGAAGCACGCGCTCATAGAGCAGAAATGCGGCTGCTGCTGCCGCCACCCAGGACACGATAGACAACACTTCGCGGACAAAGCCGCGGATCATCGCAAGCACAGCCGAAATGAACATGATGGCCAAAAGCAGCCCGTCCAGAATGGTGATCGGCATGGTCCTGAAAAATCCCTTTCCTGGTGCTCACCGAGGAGCTCAAAACATTTGCCCGTTCCATAGGGGGCATTTGGGGCCATCATGCGTCAGCCGGAGCTGGCCGCACCAGCTTCAGCCGTGAGTTTGGCCACAAAGTCCCCAAGTTCCGGAAGCCCGGTGGCCTTGAATGACGTTGCCGCACTGTCTTTGAGGTTTCCTTCCGGGCACAAGGCCTGATCGAACCCCAGTTTTTCTGCTTCCTTCAGCCGGGACTGGGCCTGGGCCACAGGCCGGATCGCGCCGGAAAGACTGACCTCGCCGAAATAGACGCAATTGGCCGGAAGGGCAAGCCCGCTCAACGAGGAGACAAGGGCGGCTGCAACGGCAAGGTCGGCGCCCGGTTCCGTGATCTTGAGCCCGCCAGCCACGTTCAGATAAACATCGTGCTGGGAGAAGCGGACCCCGCAGCGCGCCTCCAGCACGGCCAGGATCATGGAGAGTCGCGCGCTGTCCCAGCCGATCACCGCTCTGCGGGGCGTTCCGAGAGACGATTGGGCGACCAGCGCCTGGATCTCGATCAGAAGCGGCCGGGAGCCTTCCAGCCCGGCAAAGACGGCTGCGCCGGGAGCGGAGGTGGACCGGTCGCCCAGAAAAAGAGCGGACGGGTTGGACACTTCCACCAGGCCCTTGCCGGTCATTTCAAACACGCCGATCTCGTCGGTCGCACCAAAGCGGTTTTTGACCGAGCGCAAAATTCTGTACTGGTGCGCACCATCGCCTTCAAAATAGAGAACGCCGTCAACCATATGCTCCACCACGCGGGGGCCTGCAATCTGGCCGTCCTTGGTGACATGACCGACCAGAACCAGCGTGGTGCCGTTTTTCTTGGCGTAGCGCACCATGGCCTGGGCCGAGGCCCGGACCTGGGTCACGGTGCCGGGGGGCGAGTCCACCTGATCGGTCCAAAGGGTCTGTACGGAATCCAGGATCAGCAGGGCGGGCGGAGTGTCCGCTTCCAGCGTGGCCAGAATGTCTTCCACACTGGTTTCGGCAGCCAGCGCCACGGGGGCGTCTGCAAGTCCAAGCCGTTCGGCCCGCAGGCGGACCTGGCCGATGGCTTCTTCGCCGGAGATATAGATGGTCTTGTGGCCGAGATGGGCGAGCTGTGAGGCCGCTTGAATAAGCAGGGTCGACTTGCCGATGCCCGGATCGCCGCCGACCAGAAGGGCGGAGCCGCGCACGAAGCCGCCGCCGGTCACCCGGTCCAGCTCGACCACCTTGCTCTGGATGCGCGGGGCTTCCTTGGTCTCACCCGACAGCCCGACCAGGGGCACGACGCGGCCCTTGCTACGGGATGCCCGGCCCGGGCCGCCACCAATGCCGCCGCCCGTCTGCTCTTCCACAATGGTATTCCAGTCGCCGCAGGATTCGCAGCGCCCGACCCATTTGGCCGTGACTGCGCCACAGGACTGGCAGACAAAGGATGTGGACCGCCGGGCCATTCACTCCGCTCCGTTCAGGTCAGTGGCGCGTAAATCCGTTCGAACCGCTGCCCGAGGCTTGTCAGATACTCATAGTCGATGGTTTCCGCATAAGCTGCCAGGTCCGCAGCTGCAACATGGGGACCCAGCATTTCCACAAAGGCGCCCCGTTTGATGAGGTGCTGTGGAATATCGGTCACATCCAGCGTGATCATATCCATGGAAATCCGTCCGAGGATCGGGGCCTTGTGTCCACCGATCATGGCAAAGCCGCCGGGCCGGTCATCGGAAGAACTGGCGCGCCGCAGCATGCCATCGGCATACCCGGCGGCGACAACAGCGTTTTTCAACGGGCGGCGGGCGGTCTGGGCAGCGCCGTAGCCGATGGTATCGCCCGCCGGAACGTCGCGCACGATCATGATCCGCGCCTCCACCTTGGCAACCGGCGTCATCGGATTGGGGCCGTTGTCCAGTGCCTTGCCGCCATAAAGGGCGATCCCGGGGCGGACCAGATCGAAATGATACTTCGGGCCCATCAGCACTCCGGCGGAATTGGCCAGCGAGCGCGGAAATCTGGCGAACGGACCAGTGATATCCATGAACCGCTCCAGCTGCTGCCGGTTCATGGGATGGGCCGGATCAGAGCCGCAGGCCAGGTGGCTCATCAGCAGAGAGGGTTCAAAAGGGGCCATCAGATCCGCATCTGACAGCGAGGCCGTGAATTCTTCTGCCGACAGGCCCAGCCGGTGGATGCCCGTATCCACATGAACGGCCGCTCCGAAGGCCTGGCCGGAGGCCTTGCACAATGCTGTCCACTCTTCCAGTTCGGCCAGTGAGCCCAGAACCGGCCGGATATTGTGCTCCAGATAGGCATCAGCCGTTCCGGGCAGGAGCCCGTTCAAGGCGTAGATGACCGCATCCGGCAGGGTCTGGCGCAGCGCAAGTGCCTCTGTCGGCACGGCGGTAAAGAATGTTCTGCAGCCGGCGTCATAAAGGGCCTGGCCGGCTTTTTCCTGTCCGGTGCCGTACGCGTCGGCCTTGATGGCGGCGCCGCACTCCGTGGCCCTGCTCAGTTTGGATTTCAGGAAACTCCAGTTCCGTGCAATGGCTGTCAGATCAATGGTCAGGCGGCCACCGTAAAGGCTGGACGGGTAGGGGGAGGACAACTGGGAAGGCACTGTGCTGGAAAGCTCCGCTCGGCTGGGCATCGGGAGGAATCGGAGGCTCAGCTTATCCTATCGGCCGGGGGCGATGCCAATCCGATTTGCCGGAAAAGGGCGGGGTGGGCTTCTGCCGAAAGGAGATCCGTGGAGGATCAATCCATATACAAAAACTCGATGCCGATTTCGTCGGTCCTGATCCAGCGGATCTCGCCGTGAAAGCGCAACTTCTTGCTTTCGACCTCAAGAACAACTCTGGCGTTTGAGACCAAGCCCTTGGACTTTGTCGCGACGCGGCACCCGCCAGCACTGATGTCTTCGACAATGCATGGCTGATGGATGTTCTCGTGCTTCAGGATTCCTGGCCATTTACAGTGTTTGCGCGGGAAAATCCGCGCTTCTTCCAATAATTTTTGCGCAGGCGAAATCACGTTTGACTAGTCCTGAGAAATATCAATGCCTCGAAGGCAGATTCCAAGACTAATTCATGATATTTAAGAAGAACTTAAGATTGTCAATTTGAACAATGCGAGACTGGCTTGCCGCTGCGACGGCAAGAAGATAGCCGGTGCGGGAGAACGCAGACACAGGCTGTTTTCTGGATGGCCATCGGCCTTCGGCCATCCAGATCGTTGAAGAAACAGCAGAAACAGGAAGGTGAAAGGGTGGCGGCGGCCTATTCGTAGCGTTCCGGCAGATGCTCGTCTTCCGCCAGATCGGAGAAACGGGTGAACTCGCCCTGGAAGTGGAGGTTGGCTGTGCCGGTCGGGCCGTGACGCTGTTTGGCGATGATCACTTCAGCCTTCCCCTTGGCTGCCTCATGCTTGGCCTCCCAGGCCGCATATTCCGGCGAGCCGATTTCGGGCTCGGTCTTGGAGAGGTAATATTCCTCACGGTAAACGAACAGGATCACGTCCGCGTCCTGCTCGATGGAGCCGGATTCACGCAGGTCCGACATCATCGGGCGTTTATCGTCGCGAGATTCCACCTGACGTGAGAGCTGGGAAAGGGCGATGATCGGCACGTGCAACTCTTTTGCCAGCGCCTTCAGGCCGGTGGTGATTTCCGTAATCTCCTGCACCCGGTTGCCGGAATTCTTGGCGGACCCGGACAGGAGCTGGATATAGTCGACCACCAGAAGATCGAGACCGCGCTGGCGTTTCAGACGGCGCGCCTTGGCCACCAGGGAGGCAATCGAAATGCCGCCGGTCTGGTCCACATGCAAAGGAACCGTCTGCATGGTTTGTGCGCAGGCGGCCAGCTTTTCGAACTCGGCTTCGGTAATGTCGCCGCGCCGGATCTTGGAAGATGAGATTTCCGCCTGCTCGGAGATGATACGGGTAGCCAGCTGTTCGGCCGACATTTCCAGGGAGAAGAAGCCGACAACGCCGCCATTGGTGGTCTTGATCGACCCGTCAGGCTGCTCTTCGGACTTGTAGGATTGGGCAATGTTGTAGGCGATGTTGGTGGCCAGGGACGTCTTGCCCATGGCCGGACGTCCCGCCAGTACGATCAGATCGGAATGCTGCAGTCCGCCCATCAGCCGGTCAAGCTCGCGCAGACCGGTTGATATACCGGAAAGCGCTCCCTCGCGGTTCCAGGCGGCATGGGCCATCTCGATGGTTTCGCTCAAGGCGTCACCGAAGGAGACGAAGCCACCTTCACTGCGCCCGGTTTCGGCCAGTTCGAACAGCCGGCGCTCGGCATCGTCAATCTGCTGGGACGGGGGCACGTCGATCGGCGCGTCAAAGGCGATATTGACCATGTCCTCGCCGATCCGGATCAGATTGCGGCGGATGGCCAGATCATAGATCGTGCGGCCATAGTCTTCCGCATTTATGATCGAGGCCGCATCGCCCGCAAGCCGGAGCAGGAATTGTGTTGCCGACAGGTCCGCGATTCTGGCATCGGCCGGATAGAAGGTCTTCAGCGTGATCGGTGAGGCTGTCTTGCCCGCGCGAATAAGGTGGCTGACCTTTTCGTAAAGGTCCTGGTGTGACGGCACGAAAAAGTGGTGCGGCTCCAGGAAATCCGAGACCCGGTAGAATGTTTCATTATTGACGAGAAAGGCGCCCAGAAGCTGGCGTTCCGCTTCCGCGTTGTGCGGGGCGAGACGCTGGATTTCTTCTTCTGTTTCGACTTTCTGCAAAGTACCCTTCATCTGGACCCCCAATGACGCTTATCCATCCGGAATACCTGTTGAGGCGGGGGGGCTCAAGGTACAAAAACAGCTCTTTTTGTTTCCCACTGCCTTCGGCAAATCAGCGGGGAAAGAGTCGAATCCCGCTTGACTCCAAAGCGTGTAGAGGACTCAAGGGTCTAGCTGTTAGTGATTGATTATAATAAGTTTTTTTCAAATATGAACAAAAGATTAATGAATTCAATAGTGAATTCAATACGTTGTCAGTTGTGTCATGATGCCGTTGTGGAGGTTTGATTTGCCGTAGCGTAAAAATGTCGCCGGCAAAATAAAAACGGCACTGCGGTGCAGTGCCGTTTCCATCTCACAAAAAGAGGAAGGTTGGCCCGATCAGGCGTCTTCTTCTTCCGCAGCTGCTTCCGCTTCGGTGTCAGCAGCCTCTTCAGAAGCTTCGCCGTCTTCGCCTTCAGCGTCTTCGTCTTCTTCAAATTCGAAAATGTCCTGTTCCGGCGTGGTCAGGTCTTCACCAGCAGCCTGGCGGTTCGCTTCGTCTTCGGAGCGGGCCACATTGACCGTGATCGACACTTCGACTTCCGGGTGCAGGCTGATCAGAACCGAGTGCAGACCGATGGTTTTGATCGGGGTGCGCAGTTCCACCTGGCTACGGGCCACGGTGAAGCCGGCGTCTGTCAGGCCTTCAGCCACGTCACGGGTCGAAACGGAGCCGTAGAGCTGGCCGGTTTCGCCTGCAGAGCGGATCATGACCAGAGCTTCGCCGTCGAGTTTGGACGCAACAGCTTCTGCTTCGTTCTTGCGCTCCAGATTGCGGGCTTCAAGCTGAGCGCGCTCCTGCTCGAACCGTTCCAGGTTAGCTTTGTTGGCGCGCAGGGCCTTGCCTTGCGGCAGCAGGAAGTTACGGGCATAGCCGTCGCGCACGCGCACGGTGTCGCCCATCTGGCCGAGCTTTGCGATGCGCTCAAGAAGGATAATCTGCATGGGTTTTCTCCGACTGTCCCGCCCCGTCTGTTCCTGGGGCGGTTAGAGACCGTTTGACCGCGGCCCCAATACGGCTCTCCCGGGCTGGCCCGGGAGATATGCTCACACAGGAGCTGTTAGCTGATCACGAAAGGCAGCAGGCCGAGCAGGCGGGCGCGCTTGATGGCACGGGCCAGTTCACGCTGCTTTTTCGCGGACACCGCGGTGATGCGGCTCGGAACGATCTTTCCGCGCTCGGAAATGTAGCGTTGCAGCAGACGGATGTCCTTGTAGTCGATCTTCGGCGCATTGGAGCCGGAGAACGGGCAGGTCTTCCGGCGGCGGAAGAACGGACGGCGGCTCGGAAGCTGTGCAATATCAACCATTGTCTCTTACTCCTCTTCACCACGGCGCGGGGGACGGCCACCGCCGGAGCGCTCGCCACGGTCACCACGATCACCGCGGCCGCCGCCACGGCGGTCATCGCGGTCACGCTTCTGCATCATTGCGGACGGTTCTTCGTCCAGTTCATCGACGCGGAAGGTCATGAAGCGCAGGACATCTTCGCTCAGGCCCATCTGACGCTCCATCTCGGCCACAGCAGCGTGCGGTGCGGTGATGTTCATCAGTGTGTAGTGAGCCTTGCGGTTCTTCTTGATGCGGTAGGCAAGGGACCGCAGACCCCAGTTTTCGACTTTGCCGACAGTACCGCCAGCGCCTTCGATGAGGCCCTTGTACTGCTCGACGAGTTGTTCGACCTGCTGGGCCGAAACGTCCTGGCGTGCCAGGAAGACGTGCTCATAAAGAGGCATGAAAATCGCCTTTCTTCGAGTTGACAGCGCGGGATCGGCGCAAAGCCTCCTCGTAACCCCGGAAAGGCACGAGAAATCTTACGGAGAGCGGGAACACGGGAAGTCGGATCTTTGTTGTGATCCTGGCAAATGCCCTTCCGTTCAGCCCCCGGCCAAATCCCGGATGAAGCGCGCTATGTACTCTGTTTTCTGCGAAATGCAAGCGCAAAACGTGCGTGGTGTCTTCAGTGCACAAAAATGGCAAGGCAAACCCGCTATGCGCGCAAGCGCGAGGTCTGGTGAAGTGAAAGGCCTGCATGCCTCGCCATGTGACCAATTTCAAGAGAGCGGCGTCCGAATTCGGTTCGTAAATCTTCCATCGGCGGCCTCCTGCAACCCTGCCGCAGCGACGAGCAAAAGCGGCCCGCTGGCGGTTACTGGCACGGGAAAGACCCGAATACCCGCCGGAATTACGCTATGTATAAGACCGTATTGGATCGGATCTTCAGGTTTGACGGCAAGCGGCGTGACAACGTGCGGCGGGTGTGCAAAAGCCACCGAAGGCCGCGGCTTGAGGGCGTTCCGCCGTGGCGGGTGCCTTGGACGATGCTCCACATTGCACAGTGACACGCTCCTTGCAGAACGCTCTCATGTCACGGTCAAACAGGGTCTAATCGGGTGAGGTTGGTCTTTGGCCCAAAGCACCACCTTGAGAGCCGGAACACTCGCTCAAAAGTCTCAAAAATTCTTTCCGCATGTCCAGTCTCGGGAAACGCGAACGCAGCAGCTATGCGTATATTTTGAATTGAAATGTGCATTGAGACAAAACTTAATGACACTGTAAAAAATAACTAAAAATGATATCTTTCATTGGTCATGTGTCAAAGATTAGGGGAGGCGTTTGCCTGGTTTGCCGTCATAATTTGCCTGGTTTGGCGCCATCAGGAGATGGCCCGGATTTGAGACGATTCAGGCCAGACATTGTTTCAGGCCAGACATTGTTTTTGGGGCAAATGTGCAGAATGCGGGATTTTGTACAAAAAGAGCATGATTTAAGGGTTTGATTGTCCCGTGGGCCTTGACAGTGCAGGCAAGAGCGTATCATAGCCTCGCGCCAAGTTCGGCACGCGCCCGCAAGCGGGTGGCAGGCCGTATGTTTTCCAAGCCGCCGGTCTGCACCCAGGAAAAGGGTACGCCGGACGGCCATGTTTTTCGGAGGCGTCTTCCCGATGACCACAGCGTTCACATTCCCAGGCCAGGGCAGCCAGAGTGTCGGAATGGGCAAGCTTCTTGCCGAGACCTATCCGGAGGCGCGGGCTGTTTTTGACGAAGTGGATGAGGCGCTCGGGCAAAAGCTTTCCGAGGTCATGTGGACGGGTCCGGAAGACGCGCTGACGCTTACGGCAAATGCCCAGCCGGCCCTGATGGCGGTGAGCCTCGCGACCATGCGGGTGCTGGAAGCCAAGGGGCTGGATCTGAAAGCGCATGTGTTTTATGTCGCCGGTCATTCCCTGGGTGAATATTCCGCACTGGCAGCCGCGGGCAGCTTGGACATTGCCACCACGGCGCGTCTTTTGCGCGTACGCGGGGAGGCCATGCAAAACGCCGTTCCGGTGGGGCTTGGGGCCATGGCCGCTCTGCTCGGCCTGGATTTTGATGTTGCTGCCGACGTCGCACAGGAAGCCGCGCAAGGCGAAGTCTGTCAGGCCGCCAATGACAATGCTTCCGGGCAGGTGGTTGTGTCCGGGCACCTGGCCGCCGTTGAGCGGGCCGTGGAGATTGCCAAGGCCAAGGGCGCGCGCCGGGCGGTGATGCTTCCCGTCAGCGCACCGTTCCACTGTTCTTTGATGGCGCCTGCCGCTGAGGCCATGTCCGAGGCTCTGGCCAATGCGGATATCAAGGCACCGGCCGTGCCGCTGGTTGCCAATGTTCTTGCAGCGCCGGTCTCCGATCCCTCCGAAATCCGCTCCCGTCTTGTGGAGCAGGTCACAGGCACGGTGCGCTGGCGCGAAAGCGTTCTCTGGCTGGCGCAAAATGGTGTGGACACGCTTGTGGAAGTCGGCACCGGCAAGGTGCTGACCGGCATGGTGCGCCGGATCCACAAAGAGGCGAGCGGTCTTGCGGTGAACACGCCGGACGATATTGATGCGCTTATGGAAAAGCTCGGCGCCTGAGGCGCCCCGGCTTGCCAATCACTTTAAAGACATCCCGCAGGGCAATTCAATCAGGCCACAGGGCAAATCAATCAGGGAAGGACCCTCAATGTTCAACTTGGAAGGCAAAAACGCTCTCGTGACCGGCGCCACCGGCGGGATCGGTGAAGCCATCGCCCGTGTGTTGCACGCCCAGGGCGCTGCCGTGTCCTTGTCCGGCACCCGTGCCGAAAAGCTGGAGGCTCTGGCCGGCGATCTGGGAGAGCGTGCCTTTGTCACGCCTGCAAACCTGTCAGATCGCGAGGCTGTGGATGCGCTGTTGCCGGCAGCGGAGGAAAAAATGGGCTCGGTCGACATTCTGGTCAACAATGCCGGGATCACCCGAGACAATATCTTTATGCGCATGAAGGATGACGAGTGGGATCAGGTGCTGGAAGTGAACCTCACCTCAGGGTTCCGCCTGTGCCGGGCTGCCATCAAGGGCATGATGAAGCGCCGGTCCGGCCGCATCATTGGCATCACTTCCGTTGTTGGTGTGACTGGCAATCCGGGGCAGGTCAATTATGCCGCTGCCAAAGCGGGCATGATCGGGATGTACAAGTCTCTGGCCCGCGAAGTGGCGAGCCGGCACATCACGGTCAACACGATCGCGCCGGGCTTTATTGAAACCGCCATGACCGGGGCTTTGAACGACAAACAAAAGGAATCGATTTTGGCGAGCGTGCCGGCGGGCCGTCTTGGCACTTCGGAGGAGATCGCCTCCGCCGCGCTTTACCTTGCCAGCGACGAAGGGGCCTATGTCACGGGGCAGACCCTTCATGTCAATGGCGGTATGGCTATGATTTAAAAGAGAGTTTCGCCGAGCAGGCAAAAAGAATCCGGGCCGTTTTCAAGCGGTCTGGACTGGCTGGTAAAGGTGAACAAAGTGTGTTACCAACCCGCCGATTGTTCCGAATTGCGTTGTCGCACCCGGTCCCCGGGTCCGATTTCGCTGAGACACTTGGAGTTCGCGCGTTCTCGCCACCGTTTTTTCCCAAGGAAACCGGATTGGTGCGGTGTTGCGGCTGATGAATAGACGAAGAATAAGGAAGTGAAAGATGAGCGATATCGCGGATCGGGTAAAGAAGATCGTTGTTGAGCACCTGGGTGTTGACGCTGAGAAGGTTGTGGAAGGTGCAAGCTTCATCGACGATCTGGGCGCAGACAGTCTCGACACTGTTGAGCTTGTTATGGCATTTGAAGAAGAATTCGGTGTGGAAATCCCGGATACAGCAGCGGAGACCATCCTGACCGTTGGCGACGCTGTCAAGTTCCTGGAAGCCAACAAGTAAGGGAAGCTCCCTTTCTTGAATTCTGATTGACGATCGGGCCGGCGGGGAATGCCCCGCCTGGCCCATCAAACGTAAGTGCAGGTGTATGAGGCGAGTTGTCGTTACTGGGTTGGGCATGGTGTCGCCGCTGGGCGGCAATGTCGACTCCACTTGGAAAAAGATCCTTGAGGGCAGAAGCGGGGCCAACAAGGTCACGACGTTCAAGGTGGATGATCTGGCCTGCCAGATTGCTTGCCAGATCCCGCGCGGCCCGGGCGAGGATGGCGCGTTCAATCCCGACGACTGGATGGACGTAAAGGAACAGCGCAAGGTCGACGACTTCATTGTCTATGCCATGGCGGCTGCGGATCAGGCGATGGCCGATTCCGGCTTCAAGGCGGAAACGTACGAGCAGCAGGTGCGCTCCGGTGTTCTGATCGGGTCCGGCATCGGCGGGCTTCAGGGAATTGAGCAGGGCGCTTATCAGCTTGCGGAAAAGGGGCCACGGCGGATCAGCCCGTTCTTTATTCCCGGACGCCTGATCAATCTTGCCGGCGGCTATGTCTCCATCCGGCACGGTCTCAAAGGACCGAACCATGCGGTGGTAACGGCCTGTTCCACCGGGGCTCATGCCATTGGCGACGCCTCGCGTCTGATCGCCTTCGGCGACGCGGATGTGATGGTGGCGGGCGGCGCGGAATCGCCGGTCTGCCGTCTTGCACTGGCTGGGTTCGCAGCCTGCCGGGCGCTGTCCACCGGCTTCAACGAGGCACCGGAACAGGGCTCACGCCCCTATGATGTGGCCCGGGACGGGTTTGTCATGGGTGAGGGCGCCGGTGTCGTCGTTCTGGAAGAATATGAGCATGCGGTTCGCCGTGGCGCGACGATTTATGCGGAAGTGATTGGCTATGGCCTGTCCGGCGATGCCTATCACATCACTGCACCAACACCTGACGGGGACGGCGCCTACCGGTGCATGGAAGCTGCGTTGAAGCGCGCCGGAGTGTCGCCGGCGGAGGTTGATTATGTCAACGCCCACGGCACTTCAACTCCGCTTGGGGATGAGATCGAGCTGGGCGCTGTGTCCCGACTTGCAGGCGAGCATGCCGGAAAACTGACCATGTCTTCCACGAAGTCCTCGGTTGGACATCTCCTGGGCGCAGCCGGGGCTGTGGAAGCGATCTTCTCCGTGCTTGCCATCCGCGACAGCGTGGCGCCGCCCACGATCAATCTGGACAATCCGTCTGTGGCGACCGAGATTGATCTGGTCCCGCACAAGGCGAAGAAGATGGACATCAACGTGGCGCTTTCGAACTCTTTCGGATTTGGCGGCACAAATGCTTCGCTCGTCTTCCGCAAAGTTGCCGCATAACCCCTTCAAATTCTCCCGGACCGTTGCCGGTCTTTGGCAGCGGTTCAGGAATTTGTTTGTGACAGCTGGTTCGATTGTGTCCGGGTCATGGATTTTGGGCTCGATCTTGGAGGTGTGACCCGACATGCGCATAAAGCCGAAAAGCCCGCGTGAAGCCCTGCAGCCGGAACCGGCCCCGGCTCCTCCCCAGCGCTCGCGCCATGTGCGCAATCCCCTGGTTATCCTCAGCAATATGATCATCACGCTGGCGGTGTTCGGGATGGCTGCTGTTGGCGGTGCGCTCTATTTCGGCAAGCATAAATTCGAAGGGCCCGGACCGCTGGCCCAACAGGAAATGGTCGTGATTTCGTCAGGCGCAAGCCTGTCGGGCATTACGGACAGCCTGTCCAGCAAGGGCATCATCAACGACAATGTGGTTGATGAGTGGATCTTCAATCTCGGTATCCGCTTCTTCAAGAATGCGAACAAGCTGAAGGCTGGGGAATATGCATTTGCCCCCGGTGTTTCGATGCAACAGGTCATGACCGATCTGGTGGAAGGAAACGCGGTCACCCACTCCGTCACTGTTCCGGAGGGCTGGACCACGGCCCAGATCGTGGAACGCGTCCGCCAGCAGCCAGTGCTGGTGGGCGAGATCACCGACATTCCGGCCGAAGGCGACCTGCTGCCGGAAACCTATACGTTCGCGCGAGGCACGAGCCGTCAGGAGGTGATCAACCAGATGAAGGCCGCTCAGGAAAAGCTGCTTGCGGAGGTCTGGGCCCGCAGGACGGCCGATTTGCCGGTCTCCACTCCTGAGGAACTGGTCATTCTGGCGTCCATCGTGGAAAAGGAAACCGCCTTGGCGGATGAGCGTCCGCGGGTGGCAGGTGTCTTTGTCAACCGTTTGAACCGCAATATGCGGCTCCAGTCCGATCCAACGATCCTCTACGGTCTTTACGGCGGCGAAGCCTGGCTGAAAGACCGCTCAGCGATCAAACAATCGGAGCTGAAGGCAGAAAACAAATATAATACCTATCAGATTGATGGCCTGCCGCCGGGGCCAATCGGCAATCCGGGCCGGGCGGCTATGGAAGCTGTTGCCAATCCGTCGCGCACCAAGGATCTTTATTTTGTGGCTGATGGAACCGGCGGGCATATCTTTGCCGAGACCTATGAGCAGCATAAGGCAAATGTCCGCAAATGGCGCGAGATCGAACGCAAGCGCCGGGCGGAGCAACAGCAGCAGAACACGTCGAACTGACCTGATGCGTGTCTGACGTGCGGCAGCGCCCGGACATTTCAGGGCCAGACTGGCTGAAAATCTGCAGGGGCAAGGGCGGATCCGCACCGGACACGGGAGGATCCGGCCGGATGGATGGCCACATGGCCAGGATCATTGGAGGGGCACATGGCACTTGCCAGCATGACCGGATTCGCGCGCATGCAAGGGGATTGCGCCCCCGTGCGCTGGACTTGGGAACTGAGATCCGTCAACGGAAAGTCACTGGACCTGCGCATCCGGATCCCAGCCGGGCTGGAAGTGCTAGAGCCGCAGATCCGTGAGCGCTGCGCCAAGGTGCTGCGGCGAGGCAACGTGAGCATCGGGCTCGCCATGCAGCGGGATCAGTCGGAGCAGCAGCTTCAGGTTAATGAGGCTGCGCTTGAGGCCGTGCTGTCCACCATTAGCCTTCTGAAATCCCGTGTTCCGGATCTCGCACCACCGTCACTGGATGGTATTCTTGCTCAAAAAGGGGTTTTTGAGCTTAAGGAGCCGGAAGATGACGAGGCAGCTCAGGCTGCTTTGCACTCGGCGCTTCTGACCACCCTGGACGCAGCCCTGATCGATCTGGTGGACATGCGCCACACGGAAGGGACAGCCATTCATCAGGTGGTCCGGGGGCAGATTGACCGGATCGCCGATCTGACGCGGGCGGCAGAAATCCTCCCGGCGCGCAAACCTGAAGCCATCAAGGACCGTTTGAAAAAACAGGTTCAGGAGCTCATGGAGGCGTCTGACGGTCAACTTGACCCGCAAAGGCTGCATCAGGAAGTGGTGTTTCTGGCCACCAAGGCCGATATCAGGGAAGAACTCGACCGGCTGCAGGCCCATGTGGCGGCGGTGCGCGATCTCATGGACAGTGGCGGCGCCATTGGCCGCAGGCTCGATTTTCTGGCCCAGGAGTTCAACCGCGAGGCCAACACCCTGTGCTCAAAGTCCAATGATGTGGCCCTGACCGCAATCGGGCTGGACTTGAAGGCTGTCATTGATCAAATGCGCGAACAGATACAGAATTTGGAGTGATTCCCATGACCGATGTCCC
The DNA here is from genome assembly GCF_056161025.1 of Roseibium sp. AWQ4_254. Classification (NCBI taxonomy): domain Bacteria; kingdom Pseudomonadati; phylum Pseudomonadota; class Alphaproteobacteria; order Hyphomicrobiales; family Stappiaceae; genus Roseibium; species Roseibium sp. AWQ4_254. The sequence goes on along the minus strand of NZ_JBSWYH010000007.1, from coordinate 151,892 downwards.
CGCCGGCACAACAGTGAGCGCCGATCAGGCCGAAGAGCAGCGCCGGGGACTGATGCTGGTGCTGTCGTCTCCGTCCGGTGCCGGGAAATCCACAATCGCCCGTATGCTCCTGGAGAAAGAGAACAATCTCGAACTGTCCATTTCGGTCACAACCCGGCCGCGGCGGTCAAACGAAGTGGATGGGGTGCATTATCACTTTCTGGACACGGCCCGGTTTGAACAGATGCGCGCGCAGGACGAGTTGCTGGAGTGGGCCGAAGTGCACGGCAACTATTATGCGACGCCGAGAGGGCCGGTTGAGGCCGCGATCGAGAGCGGGCGGGATATCCTGTTTGATATCGACATCCAGGGCACGTTCCAGCTCTATGACAAGATGCGCTCCGATGTGGTGTCAGTGTTCATCCTGCCGCCCTCCATTGCAGAGATGAAATCCCGCCTGCTCGGCCGAGCAGAAGACGCGGACGAGATCATAACCAAACGCATGAAAACGGCTGTCGGTGAGATGCGCCATTGGTCAGCATATGACTATGTGGTGGTGAATGACGATCTGGACCGGGCCTATGAAAATGTCCGCGCCATATTGCGGGCGGAACGCTTGAAACAGTTCCGTTCCCCCAAGATCGGGCCGCTGATCCAGGGCATGGTCAAGGATCTTGAGGCGGAGCTTGGCGACACAGCCTGATCTCAAAACAAGGTCTTGAGATTGACCGGAACCCTTATGACAGACCATCGCCTGAAGGGGAAAAGAGTTTGTGCCCAAGGGCTGTGGTGCGGAGACGCCGCTTACGGTTTTGGGGCTGCTTGAAAGGTGTTGGCCAGGGATACAAATCCGGCGATGTCGATTTCTTCTGCCCGGGCGGTTGGTTTCAGTCCAGCTGCGGTGATGAGGTCCTCCGCGTCCGGGGAGAGGGCTTTCAGGCTCGCCCGCAACATTTTGCGCCGCTGCCCAAAGGCTGCAGCCGTGACTTTTTCCAGTGCGGTCAGATCACAGGGCAGAGGCGCTTCATTTGGCGTCAGGTGCACCACCGCCGAGGTGACCTTTGGCGGCGGTGTAAAGGCTTTCGGGCTGATGTCGAACAGAATGCCGCTCTTGCAGCGCCAGCCTGCCAGAACTCCGAGGCGGCCATAGGCCTTGCTTCCCGGGGGCGCTACGATGCGATCGCCGACTTCCCGCTGAAACATGAGCGTCAGCGACGACCAGAAGGGGGGCCAGTCTGCTGTGGTGATCCAGTTCACGAGAAGCTGCGTGCCCACATTGTAGGGAAGATTGGCGGCAATACGCACAGGACCGCCGCCGGTCACGGTCACCGGATCAATGGCCAGGGCATCCCCTTCAATCACCTCAAGCCGCCCCGGATAGTGCCGGGAGATTTCCGCAAGAGCGGGCAGGCAGCGGCTGTCCTTTTCAATGGCAACCACTTTTTTTGCGCCAGCCGCCAGCAGGGCGCGGGTCAGCCCTCCAGGGCCCGGGCCGATTTCAAGGACCGTGCAGTCCTCCAGTGTCCCAGCGGAGCGGGCGATCCGCGAGGTGAGATTCAGATCCAGAAGAAAATTCTGCCCGAGTGATTTCTTGGCGTTGAGGCCATGCGTTGCAATGACATCGCGCAAGGGGGGCAGGTCGTCTATCTGTGCCATGAGGGGAAGCCGTTAAAATGTGTCTGGAGCCGCCAGCGCTGCGGCAAGGCGCAAGGATGCAGCGAAACTGTCGATCCGGGCCGTCCCGGTCCCTGCGAGACCATAGGCCGTGCCATGGTCCGGAGAGGTTCTGACAAAGGGAAGGCCAAGCGTCACGTTGACACTGTCGTCAAAGCCGATGGTTTTTGCCGGAACAAGAACCTGATCGTGATACATGCCAAGTGCACAGTCATAGGTACTGCGTGCCGGTGGATGAAACAGGGTATCGGCCGGATGGGGGCCAGAGGCTGCGATCCCCATGGCCTGGAGCCGTTCGATGGCCGGAACAACCGTATCCCGGTCCTCCGTGCCAAGGGCTCCGTCTTCACCCGCATGGGGGTTCAGCCCGCACAGCGCAAGTCTCGGGTGGGAAATACCGAACCGCATCTTAAGATCTGCAGCAGTGATCCGGGCGGTTTCGACAATGAGCTCCACCGTAAGCGCCTCCGGCACGTCCTTAAGCGGAATATGGATGGTGACGGGAACAACCATCAGTTCGGGACCGGCAATCATCATGACAGGCTTTGCCGGTGCACCGGGCCAGTGTTTTTCCGCCAGAGCGCCCAGAAATTCCGTATGACCGGGAAAGGAAAACCCGGTTTTGTAGAGAGCGGCCTTGTTGATCGGGTTGGTCACAAGGGCGGCCGCTAGACCCGCCCGGATGTCCTCGACACAGGATTCGATGGAGCCGACTACTGAGGCAGCCGTTTCATCCCGTTCAATCCCCGGCCGGTCCTGAAGCTCAGGTCCCGTTTGAACCAGAGGCAGGGCCTTGGCAAACTGCGCGGTCGCCTCTTCCGGGCGGCTGTTCAGAATGGACAGTTTGACCCCGATTGTTCGGGCCCGTTCTTCCAGAAGTGCCTTGTCCCCGCGCACATAAAATGGGGGCAGGTCCAGAAGCTTTCGGTTTGCCCAGGCCAGAACGGCGAGTTCTGGCCCGATCCCAGCCGGTTCCCCCATGCTGACAGCCACCGGCAGTTTAGCGAAGCTCATCGGTGATCAGCGGTAGATGATGGTGGCGCGGCGGCGGACTTCCAGCAAGTATTTGCGGGACTGTTGTTCGCCTTCCTTGGCGCGGATCTCATTCTCAAGCTCGGCCCGGACAGCTATGTCGGAGGCGATTTCGCGTTTGCCGCAAACAGCAATCATCTCATACCCCACCGGAGTGGTGGTCGGTTTGGTCAACCGCCCCGGTGCCAGTGCATTGATTTCCTTGCGCATGTTTTCCGGCAGCTCGGTTTCCAGGCGGCGGCCAATCGGTTGCACGACCACTTCGCTATACTGCCCGAGCACGGTGCCAATGTCGTCGCAGCTCTGGAAGGAGGCACGGATCTTGTTGCTCTCCTGCTTGCGCTTTGATTTGAAGCCACCGGAAGATTTTTTCGGCACAACGACAATGACGCGCTTCAGGTCATATTCGATGGATTTCTGGCGTTCAGCTTCATCAGTCTTTTGAAGGGCAGCAATGATGTCGGATTCGTTCACTTCAATCTTGCCGCTGAACTTGCGCTGCAACAGGCGGTTCCAGGCAAGCTGTGCTTTCAGGCGGGCCTTCAGGGTTTCCGGTTTCACCCCGCCGCTTCGCAAGGCTTTTGACAGCTGCGACGGCGACATTTTTACATTGCGGGCAATGTTGTTGAAGGCGTTGTCGACCTGCGACGTGCTGATTTCGATATTGTAACGCTTGGCTTCCGACAGTTTAGCCTGGTCATCGATCAGCTCTTCCTTGGCTTGGCGTTTTGCGGCAGACGCCGACTTGCGCTGGGTCAGCGTGATCAGGCGCGCGCGCTGGCTGATGTCATAGTCTGTGATTGGAACATCATTGACGATGATCTTGATGGCCGCAGAAGCCGGAGTTGCCACCGGCGCCGCCAGCACCAGAAGAAACAGAAGAAATACAGGTACAAAGCGGGTTCGCATTGTCAAACCATCCGTAAAGGCCAGAAGCCAAACCGAAATTATAGCGTGTCACGTTTATCTGGATTCGAACCATATTGCCTTCTGCGTTGAAATCTTTGATTTCGGACAGCAAAAGGCAAACCTGATGAAACGCGGCTTGCGCTAGTGTTGTTGTGGCCTGCTTTTTCGCATATCGCGGGCACAAATTCAAAGTATTCCCAGTATGATGCCTGTTTTCGTGGCGGCAAAATGTCTTTGCGGAAGGACCGGAAACAGAAAACCGTGAAGGGGCGCGGGCCTTGCCGTTTGTGATGACCGCCCTTCAGGGAGGGTCTCCTGTTGCTTGCCGGGCAGAGAACGTGCGCAGCTTGCGTATTTCCCGTCCAGGCCATCGCCGCCTGCTATGCCTTGCAGATCTTCACGCCATACGGTGATCTAGTTGTTCAGGACACCTTTTGACACCTGGGTGCTTCCGATTGTGCGCAAGCCGATGCGGAAGAACAACGTCCGGTCGACATCATCGCCATCGTTCCGGCTGCGGTCCTCCGCATAGGAGACGGAGAACGAGAAGCCTTCGTCGTCATAGCCAAGTCCTAGGCCATCCTGCACGATGTTGGCATTTTCCATATCGTAACGCATGGATCCGAACAGCCGCCAGTTTTCCTTCAGGCGCAGGCTTGCAGACCCGAGAATTTCCTCGCGCGGGTCATCAATGCCGAGATCCGGCTGCTCGCCAAGGAAGGCATAGGCAAGGGACGAGACAACCGGACCATAGATCGCGCTCGCCTGGGCCTGCAGGCGGTTAACGGAGAAATTGTCCTTGTCGAACCGGGCCTGCGCACCAACTTTCACCCCGTATTGGGTGTCGAGATAGAGGCTGCCCACGTAATCGGAGACGGAGGACGCCAGGCCTGAATCCTCAGTGGCTCCCAGAATATCGGGAACCGCATAGGAGTTCTCGCCAGCCAGTTGATAGGAACGCCCGAAGAGGCCTGTGACGTAATAGCCGCCATCCAGCTGCAGTTTGTAGTTCATGCCCACATTCAAACGCGTGCCGCCTTCGGCCCGGTCGAACCCGGAAAACTTGTCATAGTCGAACAGAGTTGTCGTATCGAATACGATGCTCTGGGCGTCTTCGTTTGGCAAATCCCCGATCCGCTGTTCATCCGGCCGGACAACGACCTGGGCAATCGGTTCGAAAATTTGGGACCCGCCGGTAAAGCTCGCCATGATGGGATAACGGTATTCCAGACCGACGGCCGGCATGGCCCGGCCAACAAAGCTTTCCCCGGCCAGGGCTGTGACGTCCGAATCGGGCGAGGCCAGGAAAAATAGATCGCTGCGCATATAGGCAAAGGGTGTGAAGGACTGGCCCAGCGGATCGATATAGGTCCGCCGCCAGTCGCCTTGCATGGTCAGACGGGAGAACGTTCCGTCCACGCCCCGGAATTTCGCGGTCGTGCCGCCGTCCACCGAAAACGCATCAGTTTCATCCCGGGTCAACGAGGTGAAATTCGCGGTCAGAGACAGTTCACCCGCCAGCACGGGATCGGCAAAGACGTAGTCATAGTCAATCACGGGAAGGACAAGGGGCTGTTTGTCCTGCAGGGAACTCCCAACCGGAGAGAAGCCATTGGCGTCGAAGTCACTGTCTTCATAGTCAGACTGCGAGATCTGGAACGCATAGGCTCGCACGGTCAGGGCATTGCGCTCGTTGGCTCCTTCCAGATAGACGGTTGATGTATCGCTGCCGCCAATGGTTGCAAACGAGTAATCTTTGAAGAATTGCCGGTCGCTCTTGTAGGTGACGTTCCAGCCGAAGGTCCAATCCGTCGAAATATTGAACCTGCCCTTGGAATTGACTGCACCGCGCAGGCGGTCATCCGCCCGGTCCGTAGTGAATTGGCTGGGTTGAGCCTGCATGAGCCCGCCCGCCGCAACCGAAAATTCTCCGAAAGAGAACCGCTGCCGGTATTGCACTTCCCCGAACAGACCCTGTTTCGTGAGTGGCGTCAGGGTTGTGGTGACGTCGTTGCTCGGGCTGAGCACCCAGAAATAGGGAACCGTGACCCCGTAGCCCAATTTGTCGTTGATGGTGCCGGTTGGCATCAGGAAACCCGATTTGCGCGTGATCGTCGGGTCGGGCATGGACAGGAACGGGAGATAGGCAATCGGCTTGCCATAGATCTCAAACGCCGCGTTTTCGAAGCGGATGACCTTTTCCTGCTGATTGTGAATAATTTTCTGGGCGCGCACCCGCCAAAGCGGGGGCTTGTTCGGCGGGTTGGTCGGTTTTGTGTAAACCGTGTACACGCCGTTTTCGATCGCTGTGACATTGTCACCCTGGCGCGTGGCCTTCTCCGCCAGGAACCGGGTTCGTTTGGTGGTGTCGATTTGCAGGGCCTTGGCAAACCCATCAGCAAAGTCTTCCGACAGGGTCAGCTCGGACGTGCGGACCACGGTGCCGTTCGAATCGACGAAAATCACGTTGCCCATGGCGGTGAGCTGACCGCTTTTGCGGTCAAACACGATCTTGTGGGCCTGGACCGTGTTGCCGTCGTAAAAGACCTGCACATCACCGGTCGCGACGATCAGATCCTCATCGAAATTATAGATCAGATCGCTGGCTTCCAGCAGCAGCTCTTCATTGGGAGAAACACTTCCGGCAAGGTTGCTTGCCAGATCCTGGGCCTGTGCGCCCGGAAGCGCGTCCAGCCACAGGCTTGCAGCCATGGCAACAGCGCTGACCGCCGCCAGCAGGCAGCTCTTTCTGGTCACGTTCTCTGTGTTCAGGAAAACCGGCAAAGACATCGGTCCTATCCGTCCTCCTGATGCAAGAGAATTGTCAAACCCATAAGTACTCCAAATATACCAGGCGCCCACGCCGCGACCAAGGGAGGAACGATACCCGCGCCTCCGAAATCCTTGGCAAGCTCGGTAAGAACGTAAAGCACGAACCCGGACAGGATTCCACCCAGAATCATGCTTCCAAGTCCTCCAAATCTCGAAACTTTCAGAGAAACCGCAGCCGCGATCAGAATCATCGCGACCAAAAGAAGCGGGCGCGCGAGCAGTGTTTGATATTGTAAATTGTAACGATACGCCGGTAATCCGGCGTTTCTGGCCAATTCGATGAAGCGCGGCAGATTCCAGAACGAGATGGATTCAGGAGATCCGATGCTCTCGCGCACCTCTGTCGCGGTCAAAAAAGTGCTGATCTGATACTGTCCATAAGGCTGTGGATCTTGCTCTGTCGTGTAGACTATCGCGTCGTCCAGATACCAGATTTTGTCACCGAGCCTGGCCTGGGCTGCTTCGATACGCTCCCTGAAGGTGCCTTTCTTGTCGAATGTGAAAACGGTCACCCCGAGCAGTTTGGTGCCGCCATCCAGAAGCTGCTTGGCAAGCAGAACTGATTCTCCGTCCAACCCGTCCTGCCGGACCCAGACTTCGTTTGAATTCTGCATCAGGAAGGTCTGGTCGGCCCCAAAGAGCCCAGAGGCCACTTCGTCAGATTTCTTTTGAAACCAGACTGCAGCAGGGTTGTAGACGGTGACGGACAGGATGCCGAGAACAATCCCCACCAAAATGGCAGGTGTTGAAAACTGCCAGACGGAAATGCCCGACGCCCGGGTGACCACCAGTTCCAGGGCCCGGCTCAGCGTCACGAAGGCGGCAATGGACCCGAACAGGACGGTGAAGGGAATCACCTGCTCCAACAGAAGCGGCACACGCAAGGCGGAGATCATTGAGACGCGCAGGACGGAAAAGCCTTCCCGGTCGCCGCCGCGCCGCACCAGTTCCAGAACGTCGAAAAGGAAAATCAGCACTGCCGCGAACAGGAACAGACCCAAAATCGCTTTCAGGAACCGGCCGGAAAAGTAGACTGAAAGGGTTCTGCCGAGAATCACGACGCTCCTCCTGTCTGCCGGTTGTTCAACCGGTTCGCTATGGCGTCGAGGCGGTCCTGAAGGCTGAGCTGCAGCTCTGCGAGCCAGCGGGGCTGAGCCTTCTGTTCGCGCAGGATCGATGCGAGCGCAAGGATCGAGCCGACGATGGGTACCGCATAGAGCAGCCACAACAACGCAACGCTGCCACCCGAAATGGCGGTGACGCCAAAGCCGCTGGTCCGCAGCAGCACACAGCTTGCAATAGCGCCAACCACAGCCGTGCCCCGGCTTTGGCGGGTGGTGCGGGCCTTGCCGAGAAAGGCGAACACGATCAGACCAAAGGCAATCGCATAAAGAGGCTGGCTGAAGCGTTCATGAAGCTCCTGGGCGAGCTTGTCCGGGTTCTTCAGCGCGTAGGCATCGTTGCGGCCCGGTGCGAGCAGATTGCTGGTCGTGCGCTCGCTGGCCTTGAAAACGGGTTCTCCGGCTTCCGGAATAAGATTGGACAGGTCAAAGGCATAGGACTGGAAGCGAACAATGGAAATGTCGCCCTGCTGTTTGGGGCGGCGCTGGATCGTGCCGTTATGCATCACCAGCAAGGTGCGGTCAGCCGCTTCGACGATCTGACCTGTATCGGCCTGATAGGTGAAGGCGGTTTGCGGGTCGCGTGTGTCATGCAGCAGCAGGCCATCCAGAGTGCCGTTGCCCGACCGGTTCCGGATATGAAAGGTCAGGCCACTTTCGACACTGATGAACTTGCCCGGTTTGACGATATTGGCCACCAGATCTGCGCGCACCCGGGTGATTTCGGTCCTGAGCTGGGCAAGGCCGCTCGGAGCCACATAGAGGGACATGGCGGCGATAAATGCCATCACGGCAACCGAGAAAACAAGCACAGGTTTGAGCACGAGAAACCTGGACCCGCCACTGGCGTCGATCACGATGAGTTCGCTGTCGCCGGATAGGGCGTTCAGCACCAGGATCAGCGCAAGCATGAGAGCGAACGGCGCCACGATCATAATCAGAAACGGCAGAGCAAGCATGGTGATGCCGATGAACTGGACGATGGTCTGGCCTTTTGAGGTCACCAGATCCAGCTGGCGCAGGGCCTGGGTTGCCCAGACCACCCCGGTCATGGCTGCAATCGTGAGTGTGAATGCATAAACGGTCCGGCGGATTATATAGCGTTCAAGCGTCTTCATGTCTGGCCGGACCAGGTCCTTTGCATCAATTGTGAAATAGACGAACCGGTCTTTGAGTAACACGGAATGTGGTGAATGGCGCCTAAATAAGGATAGTTAATATACATTAAATTTTGCCGGGTCTTGCCGAAAAGCTGTTAAAACCCCATGATTTGCGATCGAATCCGGGCGTAAGGGGGTGTGGATGGATCATTTGCATCCCGATGATCAAGAATAAGACAGAACAGTCAGACAGGAACCGACACATGACCAAACTTGCAAAAATCGCCTTTTCCAAGGCAGACGCACCCAAAAAGGGGGTTGCCGTTCTTTTTGCGGATGACGCTCTCAGCCTTGGGTCAAGCGCAGGCGAGATGGTTGCGGGCCTGGAGGGCGGTTTGGACCGCGTCGCCGGGATTGCAGGATTTTCCGGCCGGAAAAAATCGGTGCTTGATCTGGTCGCTCCAGCGGGCGTTGGCCCCGACCGGATCATCGTTTTCGGCCTTGGCAAGGGAGCTGACCTTGAGGCCGCAGATTGGCGGGCGTTTGGCGGGGCCGTGTTTGCTGAACTGCAGAAGATCAAGGCAGAGGCCGCCGAGGTTCTTCTGGACCCTCCGGCGTCAGCAGGACTGACCCCGGAGGCCATCGCCGAGTTTGCCATGGGGGCGAAGCTGCGCGCCTATGCGTTTGACGCTTATAAGTCGAAGAAAAAAGAAGATGATAGCGCCAAGGACCTGAAGCTAACCTTGAAGGTCTCCGATCCCAAAGCCGCCAGAAAAGCCTGGGGGGAGGCGGTGGCCATCGCGGATGGTGTGCTCCTGGCCAGGGATCTGGTGAACGAACCGGCCAATGTGCTCGGCCCGGTCGAATTTGCGAAAAAGGCGGCAGCGCTTGAAGAGCTTGGTGTCGAGGTCGAGATCCTTGGTGAGAAGGAGATGAAGAAGCTCAAGATGGCGGCTCTGCTCGGGGTCTCCCAGGGCTCTGTCCGTCCACCTCGCCTTGCGGTGATGCGCTGGAACGGGGGCAAGAAATCCGAGGCGCCGGTGGCCTTTGTCGGCAAGGGCGTGGTGTTTGACACAGGTGGCATTTCCATCAAGCCAGCAGGCGGCATGGAGGAGATGAAGGGAGACATGGGCGGGGCTGCTGCGGTGACCGGGGTCATGCATGCGCTGGCTGCCCGAAAGGCCAAGGCCAATGTGGTCGGTGTGATCGGTCTGGTCGAAAACATGCCCGACGGCAATGCCCAGCGGCCAGGTGATATCGTGACGGCCATGTCCGGAACCACGATCGAGATCCTGAACACGGATGCGGAAGGCCGCCTCGTGCTCGCTGATGCGCTCTGGTATACGCAGGAAAAGTACAAGCCTGCGGTGATGATCGATTTGGCCACCCTGACCGGGGCCGTTCTTGTGGCCCTCGGCAATCTCAATGCGGGGCTGTTTGCCAATAATGATGATCTGGCCGACAAGCTTCTGGCATCGGCAAAGGCAAGTGGAGAACCGCTCTGGCGGCTGCCCCTGTCCAAAGATTATGACAAGCTCATCGATACCCCCAATGCGGATGTGAAGAACACGGGCGGCCGCTGGGCGGGCTCGATCACGGCAGCGCAGTTTCTGCAGCGGTTTGCAAATGATGTGCCCTGGGCGCATCTGGATATTGCAGGCACGGCTTTCGGGGCACCGAAAGACGACATTTGCCAGAGCTGGGCCTCGGGATATGGCGTCCGGCTGCTCAATCAGCTGGTGGCCGATCACTACGAAACCTAAAGCTCGGCCCGCGCGCTCTCAGACATGCGCCGGGAGTGCTTTCGTGCGTGTCGCGTTCAATTGGTTTCAAACCGGTTTCTCTTTTACGTTGAAATCTTTGATTTCAGGCAGTGAAAGGCAAATCCGATCAATCGCGACATGCTTTTGAGACAAGAAAAAACCCGCCGGAAGGCGGGTTTTTTGAAACCAGATCGCCTGTGTTTTAACAGGTCTTGTAGGCCTGACAGGCCGTTGCCGGTTCCACCAGCAGTCCCATTCCAAATGTGGCGCCAGCAACAACAGCGACCAATGCACAAAACACAAAAACACGTGCAATCATTTACCAAATCCCCTTTTCGGCCGGTTCGGTGAACCGCGCACCAGCCATCCAGAAAATGATCCTTGGATCGTCCCCGGAAACAAACCTAGTCAATCGACATTTGCGAAGCGTTAATGATACGAGTCTTGTGGCCTGTCTATGGCCGCTTTGCGGCAGGCGGCATTTGCGCCACCCATTGTTGCAAGCGCGCATCACTTTCAAAGGACGCCGGATTACGGGCGTTTTGGTCCTGAATGGCCAGGACATTGGAGCCCGGCGGGAGGCAATATGAGTGTTGAAGTCGTCTTCTATCATCTGCTGCACCAGCCGCTGGAAGCAGCGCTGCCAAAGCTTTTGCTTAAATGCCTGGAACGGGACTGGAAGGTGGTGGTTCAGACCGGTAGCCAGGAACGCTGCAACGCGCTGGATGCCCATTTGTGGACCTTTGCAGATGACAGTTTTCTGCCCCATGGCACCAGGACGGATGGTTATGCGGAGCATCAGCCGATCTATCTGACGGCCGAGCAGGACAATCCGAACGAGGCCGATGTGCGGTTTCTGGTCGACCGGGCACCGCCGCCACCGCTGAACGGCTACAAGCGCGCCATCTACATGTTTGATGACAATGACCAAAGTGCTGTTCAGGAGGCCCGTCAGCGTTGGAAGGACGCCAAGGCGGAAGGCTTCGACATTGCCTATTGGCAGCAGACTCCTGTGGGCGGCTGGGAACGCAAAGCGTAATACCAATCCCCTTTGATAGATGCCCAGCAAATGGTGCTCTATCAAAGGGGATTGGCAATACGGCCTGAAAGAGAGGCGCGCATGAGCAGATTGAAAGTATCGTCGGCAGAGCTTGTGGCCCGAGCAAGGGCGCGGATCGAGGAAGTCGAAACCGCGGACGCCATCGCAAAGCTGCAAGAGCCAGATGTTGTTTTTGTCGATCTCCGGGACATCCGCGAGCGGCAGAGACAGGGCTTCATTCCCGGCAGCACCCATTGCCCGAGAGGCATGATCGAATTCTGGATCGACCCGGACAGTCCCTATTTCAAGCCGGTCTTTGCGGAAGATAAAAAGTTCATCTTTCATTGCGCTGCGGGCTGGCGGTCCGCTCTTACGGTGGCAACGCTGAAGGATATGGGGTTTGACGCCGCCCATCTGAAAGACGGTTTTGCAGATTGGGTGGAGAAGGGGGGGGCGGTCGAAAAGAATGAACCGGAAAAGACCGGTCCGCAGGCTTCAAAAGAACACTGCGATTAAACGGGTTTGCCTCCATTTGAACGCGGTAAGCTCTCAGGCGCGCTGCGCGTGAGGGGTCTTAGCCTGCCTCTTCAAATTCGGCGGACAGCTCCAGCCATTCTTCTTCGGTCTTCACCAGTTTCTTTTCGCAATAGGCCCGTTCCTTGGCGAATTTGGTTGCCCGCTCCGGTTCCTTCTGGAAAAAGTCCGGATCGGCCAGGGCCGTGTCCAGCTTGCCGATTTTTTCCTGAAGGCGGGCCATCTCCTTTTCCGCCGCATCAATCTTCTTTTTGAGCGGCTTTAGCTGGCTGCGCTTTTGGGCTGCTTCCCGGCGCTTTTCCTGGGCGCTGGCCTTGTCCGCATCCTCTGCCGCCACACGGTCCCGGGCTTTCTGAACAGCCTCGGGCCCCTGCAGGATCAGGCGGCGGTAGTCTTCCATGTCGCCGTCATAAGGCGCAACCCGGCCGTCCGCGACCAGCCACAGCCGGTCGGCGCAGGCTTCCACCAGATGCCGGTCGTGGCTGATCAGCACAACGGCGCCTTGAAAATCGTTGAGCGCCATGACAAGCGCTTCCCGGCTGTCAATGTCGAGGTGGTTGGTCGGCTCATCGAGGATCAGCAGATGCGGGCCGTCAAATGTGGCAAGCCCCAGCAGCAGCCGGGCCTTTTCCCCGCCCGACAGATCCTTTGCGGGCGTGTCCATCCGGTCGGTCGGCAACCCGAATCGGGCGACGCGCGCCCGGACCTTGGCTTCGGGCACATCCGGCATCAGTGCGCGCACATGGGCAACGGAGCTTTCGGCCGGTTTCAGCTCATCCAGCTGGTGCTGGGCAAAAAAGGCGATCTTCAGCTTTGATGCTCTGGCCATCTCGCCGCCCATCGCCTCGAGCCGCCCGGAGATAAGCTTGGCGAAGGTGGATTTGCCGTTGCCATTGGCGCCGAGCAGGGCAATCCGGTCATCCGTATCGATATTCAGGGTTAGGCCCGAGAGGATCTTTGTATCGCCATAACCTGTCGACACGCCTTCCAGCTTCAAAATCGGTGGCGCCAGAAGGGCTTCCGGGTCGGGGAAGTGGATCGGCTTGCCGCTTTCTTCCGTAAGTGCAGCAATCGGCTGCATCCTTTCCAGCATCTTGAGCCGGGACTGGGCCTGCCGGGCCTTGCTGGCCTTATAGCGGAACCTGTCGACAAAGGCTTGCATGTGCTTGCGCTGGGCGTCCTGCTTTTCCTTGGCCTTTTCAGCGAGGATCATAGCTTCCCGGCGCTGCCTGTCGAAACTGTCATAGCCGCCGGAATAGAAGGTCAGTTTGCCCCGCTCCAGATGCACTATACTGTTCACCGCCTTGTTCAACAGATCCCGGTCGTGGGAGATCAGCAGCACCTGGTGCGGATAGCGAGCGACGTAGTTTTCCAGCCAGAGCGTGCCTTCGAGATCCAGATAGTTGGTCGGCTCGTCCAGAAGCAGCAGGTCCGGTTCGGAGAAGAGCACGGCGGCCAGGGCAACGCGCATGCGCCACCCCCCGGAAAAGGACGAGCAGGGGCGTTGCTGGGCAGCCGCATCAAAGCCGAGCCCGGACAGGATCGCCCCGGCGCGCGCTTCTGCGGTGTGCGCCCCGATATCGGCGAGCCGCGTATGAATGTCGGCGATCCGCGTGGGGTCGGTTTCCGTCTCTGCCTCTGCGAGCAGCCGGCTGCGCTCCTTGTCGGCCGCGAGCACCACGTCCATCAGCGTTTCTTCCGTGCCAGGAGCCTCCTGGGCCACCTGGCCGATCCGTGCCCGTTTCGGGACCTGCACAAAGCCGGTTTCGGTGGCAAGGTCCCCGGTGATGATTTTGAAAAGGGTCGACTTGCCCGCGCCATTGCGGCCCACAAGACCGGTTTTTGCTTTGCCGGGCAGGCTCACATTGGCCTTGTCGATCAGGAGACGGTCCCCGATGCGGTAGGTGAGGTCTGAAATCTGCAACATGGCCGGATGTTTGGCGGAGCCGGAGCGGCGATGCAAGTAGAAAGCGCGCTGGAAAAGCGCTGGGCCTTCATGTTGTGACATTGCCGCAGGCTGGGCCTGGGGAAAAATCAGCCGTTCTCTTGCAGTGTCTGGAGAAAAAGCTCTGCAAAGCCGCCAAGCAGCTCGTGGCAGATGACGACTTCCCGCGTGTCCGGATCCCAGAACGCGTTGTCCTCGCCGCAGGTTTCCGCCTTGAACGTGACATTCTCGGGCAGGTCGTACAGCGCATCGATCTCCTGCGCGACCATATCCATCAGCCCTTTCTTTTTCAGAAAGCTAGCCAGAAAGGCAAGGGGGGCGGGGGCCGGATCATGAAGGATCGCAATCCGGCTGGCCGGGTGGTCTTGTTTGTGCAGATGAGGGGCCGTCACAAGGTCCCAGGAATCTGCGGTCTGCTCAAAGTCGTCGGCACAGCTGTCGATCCGGTCCTCAGGCAGGTTCAGATCCCTGGCAAGGTCCAGAAAGGCCGCCTCATCGGCGCCGACCATCAGGCACAGAATGCGGTAGCCGCGTTGTTCGTCTAGATCATGCGCCCCAAAAAAGACCAGAGGCCCCTGATCGCTCTCCGCCTGCAGGAACCAGCCTTCCATGGCGTGGAAGAGATAAAGATCCATCTCGTCCGTGTCGGCACTTAGCATCGACAAGGTGGCCAGATTGTCGACCGCATCTTCTTCCTGGGCGAGGACAGGGAGCCCGAGTTCGGACACGAGCATGTGACCGGCTTCGTGGTAGATCACGAACAGCGTGTTTCCGGCGATGAAGTCATAGAGCTCCTGCCGGTCTTCTTTTGACAGACTGTCAATCTGTGACTTGAGACCAGAAAAGGCCGGTCCGTCGGGCTCCGCTTGATCCTGGGCGGCCAGGGTTGCGCCGGGGCGTCCGGTCACCGCTGCAAAGGTCAAGAAGAAGAGGACGAGAAAACCGGACATTCTTGTCATGGCAGGGCCCTTGAGCCGGAACTGAACCACCGTGCTGTTACGTGTGGTTTTGCCGCTAGGTTAGGCGCAGAGGGCACTGTTTGCCAGCGCGCCAAGAGGAGTGCTGGCATGAATCTTTTCTGCAGCAGAGGCCTTGCGGAGCTTCCGGCGCACCGTGACATGAAATTGTCATGCCGGGGCCCCCTTGCGGGCGCGGCGGCGCGCCGTTATTAAGGCCGCGAAATTTCTGACAATCTGCGGGTAGCACCGGGCTGGCCCGCTGAAGAACCGAGAAAGACCAAACCATGGCGATTGAACGCACGTTTTCCATGATCAAGCCGGATGCAACCAAGCGCAACCTGACCGGCGCTATCACCGCAAAGCTGGAAGAAGCTGGCCTGCGGGTGGTTGCGTCCCGCCGCGTTTGGATGTCCCTTCGTGAAGCTGAAGCTTTCTATGCAGTTCACAAAGAGCGTCCGTTTTTTGGTGAGCTGACCGAATTCATGTCCTCTGGCCCGACCGTTGTTCAGGTTCTGGAAGGCGAGAATGCCATTGTGAAGAACCGTGAAGTCATGGGCGCCACCAACCCTGCAGAAGCTGCGGAAGGCACTATCCGCAAGGAATTTGCGCTGTCCATCGGCGAAAACTCCGTCCATGGGTCAGACGCTCCGGAAACGGCTGCGGAAGAAATTGCTTTCTGGTTCTCCGGCACGGAACTGGTCGGCTGACGTTCCAGTCTTCTTTTTTGGAAAAGCCGGTCCACAAGGACCGGCTTTTCTTTTTTTGGCATCTTTCTCAGCGGTGAGACCGCCTTTTTTGCGTGTCCAGGCGCGCAGGCGCGCTTGCAGAGAGCTGCCCGGCGCTTGACGGCGCCCCGGTTTGTTTTCCATAAGTCAGGGTTCCGGAACGCTCTCAAAAAGCCAGCCGATTGGATCTTTCATGAATCAGCAAGCGCCCAAAAGCACTTTTTCCACCTGCCCGCATGACTGTCCGTCATCCTGCGCGCTGGATGTGCATTTGACCCCTGAGGGGGGCGTGCGCCGCCTGAACGGGGCGAAAGACAACAGCTATACGGCTGGGGTGATCTGCGCCAAAGTCGCCCGCTATCCGGAACGGCTCTACCACCCTGAGCGCCTGACACAGCCCTTGCGGCGGGTTGGTAAAAAGGGCGAGGGCTCCTTTGAGTCGATTTCCTGGGAGACGGCGCTTGACCTTGTTGCCGCGAAGTTTCTGGAGGTGGAGGCCGAATTCGGTGCCGAAAGTATCTGGCTGAACCATTATGCGGGCACAATGGGCCTCGTCCAGCGCGACAGCATTCACCGCTTGCGCCACGCCAAAGGCTATTCCCGCCAGTTCGACAGTTTCTGCACCAATATGGCCTGGACCGGCTATGTTGCCGGAACCGGCAGCCTGACCGGGCCGGACCCGCGCGAGATGGCCCTCTCCGATCAGGTGGTGATCTGGGGCACCAATCCGGTGGCCACCCAGGTCAATGTCATGACCCACGCCATTGCCGCCCGCAAGAAACGGGGCGCCCGGATCATCGTCGTGGATGTCTATGAGACGGAAACCATGAAACAGGCGGATCTTGGCCTCATTTTGAAGCCCGGGACCGATGCGGCTCTGGCCTGTGCCATCATGCATGTGCTGTTCCGCGATGGCCATGCGGACCGGGACTATCTTGCCGCCTATACCGATTGCCCTGAGGAACTGGAAGCCCATCTCGAAACAAAAACTCCGGACTGGGCAGCTTCGGTCACCGGTCTGAAGGCACAGCAGATCGAAGACGTAGCCCGGCTGATCGGGGAGACGAAAAAAACTTATTTCCGCCTCGGCTATGGCTTCACCCGCTCACGCAACGGCGCGGTTGGCATGCATGCGGCAGCGTCGATTGCAGCGGTAACCGGATGCTGGCAGCACGAGGGCGGGGGTGCGTTTCACAACAATGGCGGCCTCTTCAAGTTCAACAAGGAGATGGTCGAGGCGAATTCCCTGCGCGATCCGTCTGTGCGGGCGCTCGATCAAAGTCTGATCGGCCGTATTTTGACCGGGGATGACACCGCGCTTCTGGGCGGGCCGCCGGTCAAGGCCATGCTGATCCAGAACACAAATCCCATGTCCGTGGCCCCGGAACAGGAGCTGGTGCGCCAGGGGTTCTCAAGGGAAGATCTCTTCACCGTTGTGCATGAGCAGTTTTTGACCGAAACGGCAGAAATGGCCGATCTCGTGCTGCCCGCCACGCAATTTCTGGAGCATGACGACATCTATAAAGGTGGTGGCCACCAGCATATCTCCCTCGGGCCAAAAGCCGTTGAACCGCCGGAAGGTCCAAGAGAGAATATATTTGTTATCAATGAGATTGCGAAGCGGGTTAAAGCAAAACCTCATCCCGGCTTCGGGATGAGCGCCCGCGAGCATGTGGACTGGATGCTGCGCGAATCCGGTTATGGCAGTTTTGAAGAACTGGAGGCTGAAAAATGGCGGGACTTGCAGCCCGATTTCAGAACGTCCCACTATCTGGACGGTTTTGGTCACGCGGACGGGAAGTTTCATTTCAAGCCTGACTGGGGGCGGTCCGTTGCGCCCAACAAACCGGAAGACGGGACGATCTTCGGCGCGTATGCCGACATGCCGGTGTTGCCGGACCAGTGGGACAGCATCGATCTGGCCGACGCGCAACACCCGTTCCGCCTTGCCACGTCCCCGGCACGGTCCTTCCTCAATTCGTCCTTCAACGAGACCGAGAGTTCGCGCAAGAAGGAAGGGCGGCCGGAAGTCTGGCTGCGTCCGGACGATGCAGCCAGGTTTGGCATTGAAGACGGTGCAAAGGTGAAAATGGGCAACAGGCGCGGCATCGTCACGCTGCATGCCCGCCATGTTGCGAGCTTGGCGCCGGGTACGGTGATTTCCGAAGGGCTGTGGCCGAATGGGGCGTTCGAGGACGGCAAGGGCATCAACACCCTGACCGGCGCCGACCCGGTGGCGCCTTACGGGGGCGCAGCCTTTCATGATACCGCCGTCTGGATCAGACCGGCCTGACGAACAGCTGTGCGGTTTCAAACAAGAAAGTGGCAGCGCCGTTTCAAGGAGCGCTGCCTTGTGCGTTTCATGGGCGCTGGGGCTGCCTCAAAGGGCTCTTTCAGAAGTGCCCCTAAAGCCAGACCAGATCCGGGACGGCCGCCTCTTCAGATCCGGTGAGGACGCGAGCCCCGGATATTTTCGTCCGGCCGCTGGCAACCAGCGCGAGCGCTTGCGGGTAGATCTTGTGTTCCACGTCCAGGACCCGCGCTGCCAGCGTGTCGGGCGTGTCGCGGTCCAGAACCGGCACAGCCCCTTGCGCGATGATTGGCCCATCATCCATTTCCGCTGAAACGAAATGGACGGTCGCGCCATGCAGCTTGACCCCTTCGTCCAGAGCCCGCTCATGGGTGGCCAGTCCCTTGAAGGAGGGCAGCAGGGCCGGGTGAATGTTGATCATGCGCCCGGCCCAGGCATTGACAAGAAACGGCGTCAGGATGCGCATGAACCCGGCAAGGGCAACCAGTTCGATCTTGTGATCGCGCAGGACCGTATCCAGCGCCTTTTCAAAGGCTTCCCGGTCGCCGCCAAACTCCTTGTGGTCCACCGTTGCGGTTGCAATACCAAACTCGGCGGCCCGCTCCAGGCCCTTGGCCTCGGGCCGGTTGGAAACCACAAGTGAAATCTCAGCCGGATAGCTTGGCGCCATGGAGGCCGAGATCAGAGCGCCCATATTGGTGCCGCGTCCGGAAATCAGAACGGCTGTGCGTTTGCGGCTCATGCGCCAAACCCGAAACTGTTGTCAAACAGCACCGGCTGATCCCCGGCGGCTTCAATCTGGCCGATCCGGGAGACGGTTTCTCCTGCTTCTTCAAGAACGGCAGTCACTGCAGCCACGTCCTCGTCAGAGACCACCAGCACCATACCGATGCCGCAGTTGAAGGTGCGCAGCATTTCGCCTTCGGCAACGCCGCCACTCTTTGCGAGCCAGTCAAACACAGGAGGGGCGGAAATTTGGGCCAGATCGATCCTGGCGGAACAGTTTTCCGGCAGAACCCGGGGCAGGTTTTCCGGCAAGCCGCCGCCGGTGATATGGGCCAGCGCCTTGATGCCGCCGGTGGCTTTCAGGGCGGCCAGCAGCGGTTTGACATAAATCCGGGTCGGTTCCATGAACGCCTGCCCAAGGGTCTTGCCCTTGGCGAAGGGAGCAGCGTCGTCCCAGGAAAAGCCGCTCAGGCCGATGATCTTGCGCACCATGGAAAAGCCATTGGAATGCACACCGGAAGAGGCAAGGCCCAACAGCACATCGCCTTGTCCCACATCCTTGCGCGGCAAGATCCGGCCGCGCTCAACCGCGCCGACGGAAAACCCGGCAAGGTCATAGTCGCCGTCACCATACATTCCCGGCATTTCCGCCGTTTCCCCGCCGATCAGGGCTGCACCTGCCAGTTTGCAGCCCTCTGCAATCCCGGCCACCACTTCGCTGGCCGTGTCCACATCCAGCGCGCCGGTGGCAAAATAATCGAGGAAAAACAGAGGCTCGGCCCCTTGCACCACCAGATCGTTGACGCACATGGCGACGAGGTCGATGCCGACTGTCTTGTGTTCGCCGGTTTCAATGGCAATTCTCAGCTTGGTGCCGACGCCGTCATTGGCAGCCACAAGGACCGGGTCCTGGAACCCGGCGCCCTTCAGGTCAAACAAGCCGCCGAAACCGCCAATGTCGCTGTCCGCACCGGGGCGCGCCGTTGCTTTGACCAGCGGTTTGATCCGCTTCACAAGTTCGTTGCCGGCATCAATATCAACGCCGGCATCGGCGTAGGTCAGACCATTTTGTCCGGTGGGCTTGGATTGGCTCATGACAGCTCCCGACAGGTTGTGCGCGCGGCCAAGGCCTGCTTGCGTTCAAAAGTCACTGCCGCGCATACAGCCTTGCGGGCGGTTTCACAAGGCCCGGCGCGCGCCATCACCGCAATTCCGCCAGCTCTTGACCGGGGCAGGCCCCCCAACCTATGTGCAGCACGGCCAGGGCTGTAAGACTTGCTGTCCGCGTTGTGGCCTTAGTGGTGTATGGTGGCACGTAGAGTGGCAGTGCTGCCCAGATCTCATTCGATGGATCCCCGTTCGGGAGGAATTTTATGACTTTGCGCCGTCAGGTCCAGTTCTGGCTCATTTCCCTGGCCGTCTTCTGTGTGTTCCTGTTTGTCTTTTCCGGTGTGCTGCTGCCCTTTGTCGCCGGCATGGCGGTTGCTTATCTGCTGGACCCGGTCTGCGACCGGCTGGAAACGCTGGGCATGGGCCGGTTGTGGGCGACGCTGACGATCCTGCTCACTTTCCTTGTGGTGCTGGTGGTGTTCTTTGTGCTGCTGCTGCCGGTCTTAGGCTCGCAGCTTGCGTCCTTCCTGGAGCATTTTCCCGACCTTGTGCGTGGACTGCAGGCGCTTTTGGCAAAGTATTTTCCGGCTAATCTGGCAACATTGGCCGGGCTGTCGCCAACAGATCTTCAATCCTCTCTGACGAATTTGATCGGGCAGGGAGCGTCTTTTGTCGGCAAGCTGGTCCAGTCGATCTGGAGCGGCGGCCAGGCGCTCTTGTCGATCCTGTCGCTTTTTGTCATCACGCCCGTGGTGGCGTTCTATCTGCTGTTGGATTGGGACCATATGGTGGAGCGGATTGACAGCTGGATTCCCAGGGATCACTTGCAGGAAATCCGGGGACTGGCGAGCGAGATGGATGCAGCCGTTGCCGGGTTTGTGCGTGGGCAAGTGTCAGTCTGCGTCATCCTCGGGTTTTTCTATGCGGTTTCTCTTGCACTGGTTGGGCTCAATTTCGGATTGCTGATCGGCATGGCCGCTGGTCTTGTAAGCTTCATTCCGTTTGTGGGCGCTGTGCTTGGCTTTGTTCTGTCCGTCGGCGTGGCGCTGGTCCAGTTCTGGCCCGATTGGCCCTGGATTCTGGTGGTCGGCGGCATCTTTGCGGTCGGGCAGTTTCTGGAAGGCAATGTGCTACAGCCCAAGCTTGTGGGCGAGAGCACGGGGCTGCATCCGGTCACGCTGATGTTTGCCCTGTTTGCCTTTGGATATCTCTTTGGATTTGTGGGGATGTTGATCGCCGTACCGGCCGCAGCAATGATCGGGGTGCTTGCGCGCTTCGGCCTGAGGCAGTACCTAGCAAGCCCGGTTTACAAGGGAATAAGCCGTTCCTCAACGGTACCTGAAGAGTTAAGCGAAGAGTAAGTGTTAGGATGATGGGCGAGCCACCCCGCCAATTGCCGCTGGAACTGCCGCACGAAGCTGCCCTTGGCCGCGATGACTATCTTGTCGGCGCGTCCAACAGGGCCGCCTTTGAGCTGCTGGAACGCTGGCCCGACTGGCCGTCTCCGGTGGTGATCCTGGCCGGTCCTGTGGGCTCGGGCAAAACCCATCTTGTGCGGGCCTTTCAGGAAGACACCGGCGCTGCGGTCTGCGCCGCGCCCGACTTGAGTGAAGCTGCGGTGCAGGATCTGGTGGCCGCGCCGGCTGCGGTCATTGAAAACGCCCATCTTGGCGTGGTGGACACGGCTTTTTTCCATTTGCTGAATGCGTCCCGGCAGGCAGGCAAGAATGTGCTGGTGACCAGCCGCACCTGGCCGGCCAGCTGGAAAATCACGCTGCCGGATCTGATGTCGCGCCTGCGGGCGGCCACCCCGGTGGAGATTCTGGAGCCGGATGACGATCTCCTGCGCCGGGTTCTGGTGAAGCTTTTTGCCGACCGCCAGATTTCCGTTGATTTGGGCGTGGTGGACTATCTCGTCGTACGCATGGAACGCTCGCTGGAGGTTGCCCTGCGCTCGGTGGAAGCCATTGACCAGGAAGCACTGGCCGGGCGGGTCAGGATCACCAAGCCGCTTGTTGGCCGGGTTCTGGAAATTGTGCAAAAAGGGCAGTGAGTTGCCGCCTTGCGACATTGGTGTCATTTGACTGTGCGGAACACCATGCTACTGACGGCGGCAGAGAGCCGGGCAAGGGTTGCACAACAAGTCTGAAAAAAGGGCACGCCATGGATGAGACGACCGATCTTTCGGACATTCTTTCCGCATCATCTGATCTGCGGGGGCAGGATGATCCGGCGCCGGAAAACAGCCTGGCCCAGTCGCCCGCCCGGTTCATGAACCGGGAACTGTCTTGGCTCCAGTTCAATTTGCGGGTTCTGGAAGAGGCCATGAACACGTCCCATCCCCTTTTGGAGCGGGTGCGGTTCCTGTCGATTTCAGCCAACAATCTCGATGAATTCTTCATGGTCCGCGTTGCCGGGCTGCGCGGTCAGCAGCGCGCCGAGGTCACGAACCTGTCTGATGACGGGCTGACCCCCACCGAGCAGCTTGAGAAAATCAGCGAGGCGGTGCGCGACCTGCAGGCCACGCAGCAGAAAATCTGGGTTGAACTGCGCCGGGAAATCGCGGGCAAGGGCATTGAAATCCTCCATGGTGACACGCTGGCCGACAGTGACCGGGCCTGGCTGCAGGACTATTTCCTGTCCTATATCTTCCCGGTGCTGACCCCGCTGGCCATTGATCCGGCCCACCCATTCCCCTTCATTCCCAATCTCGGCTTTTCCATCGTCTTCGATCTGGCGCCCGTGTCGGGCGGGCGCGGCATGATTGCGCTTTTGAGAATTCCGAACCAGGTCGACCGGTTTGTACGCCTGCCCAATGACGGCAATGGTGCAGCGCGGTTCATCGCGATTGAGCGGGTCATCAGCCTGTTTATCGGGCGGCTGTTCCCCGGTTACGAGATTCGCGGCAAGGGCGCGTTCCGGGTCATCCGGGACAGTGATCTGGAAATTGAGGAAGAGGCGGAAGATCTGGTCCGCCTGTTCGAAAGCGCGCTCAAACGGCGCCGCCGGGGCTCGGCCATCCGACTTGAAATTCAAGACACCACCCCGCCTGCATTGCGGGACTTTGTGGCCGATGCGCTTGCAGTGGAAGACAGCGAGATTTTTCTTGCCGATGGCCTCCTGGCCCTGAATAACCTGTCGCAGATTGTCGATCTGGAACGCTCGGACCTGAAATTCGAGCCCTATTCCGCGCGTTTTCCCGAACGTATCCGGGAACATGGCGGGGATTGCCTCTCGGCGATCCACCAGAAGGACATCGTTGTTCACCACCCATATGAATCCTTCGACGTGGTGGTACAGTATCTGCGTCAGGCGGCCCGAGATCCAAATGTTGTGGCCATCAAGCAGACCCTTTACCGGACCTCCAACAATTCCCCCATTGTGAAGGCACTTGCGGAAGCGGCCGAGGCGGGCAAGTCGGTCACTGCGCTGGTGGAGCTGAAAGCGCGCTTTGACGAAGAAGCCAACATCAAATGGGCGCGGGATCTGGAACGGGCCGGCGTTCAGGTGGTGTTCGGCTTTATTGAGCTGAAGACCCATTCCAAACTGTCCATGGTGATCAAACGCGAACATGGCCAGCTGAAGACCTATTGCCATATCGGTACCGGCAATTATCACCCGATTACGGCGCGCATCTATGAGGATCTGTCCTTCTTCACCGATGATCCGGGCATTGCGGCAGATGCGGCCAAGGTGTTCAATTTCATCACCGGCTATGCTGAGCCGGAAGAGCTGCAGCATCTCGTGATTTCTCCAGTCAACCTGCGTCAGCGCATGCTGGAGCTGACGGAAGCCGAATGCGATCATGCCCGGGAAGGCCGTCCGGCACAGATCTGGATGAAGATGAATTCTCTGGTCGACCCGGAAATTATCGATGCGCTGTACCGGGCCAGTCAGGCCGGAGTGCAGATTGATCTTGTCATTCGCGGGATCTGCTGTCTGCGCCCGGGGATTGCGGGCCTGTCGGAAAACATTCGGGTTAAATCGATTGTCGGCCGCTTTCTGGAACATTCACGCATTTTCTGCTTCGGCAATGGCCAGGGGCTGCCGTCGCCGGAAGCCCATGTCTATATCGGCTCTGCCGACCTGATGCCGCGCAATATCGACCGGCGCGTGGAAGTTCTGGCGCCCTTGCTCACCTCGACCGTGCATGAGCAAGTGCTGGACCAGATCATGGTCGCCAATTTGAAGGACAACCAGCAAAGCTGGCGCATTCTGCCTGATGGCAGCCATGAGCGGATTGTCCCGGCCGCCAACGAAGAGCCGTTCAACGCGCACCGTTACTTCATGACCAACCCGTCCTTGTCGGGACGGGGAAAATCCTTGAAGAGCGACCGGCCAAAGCCGTTCCTGAAACGGCAAAAACGAGGATAAGATGAGCAGCCAGTTTCAGCCGGCCCGGGGGCGGCTCAATGGAACCGGACCTGTCGCGGTTGTCGATATCGGCTCCAATTCGGTGCGTCTTGTCATCTATGAGCGCAAGGCACGCACCCCGACCATGCTGTTCAACGAGAAACTGCTGGCCGGCCTTGGCCGCGGGATCGCGGCAACCGGGCGGTTGGCGGAGGAATCCGTCACGATGGCTTTGGGCGAGCTGGCGCGGTTCAAAGCGCTGATCGACCACACGGGCTGCAAGGAACTGCACATCATCGCGACGGCTGCAGCCCGGGATGCGGAAAACGGCCCGGAGTTTGTGCGCGAGGTAGAGCGCTTCCTGGAGGCGCCGGTGCGGATTCTCGATGGCAGCGAAGAAGCCTATTATTCGGCCCTTGGTGTGATCGCCGGGTTCTGGCAGCCCCGCGGGATTGTCGGTGATATGGGCGGCGGCAGCCTGGAGCTGGTGGAGATCAAAGGCCAGAAACCGGGCAGCGGGGCGACGTTCCCGCTCGGGGGCTTGCGCCTGTCGGAAGAAGCTGAGGGCAAGATCGCCAAGGCTCGCAGGATCACCGAAGAGGCCCTGAAAGGGTTTGACTGGCCGGACCTCGCGCTTGGGGAACGCACGTTTTATGCCGTGGGCGGCACCTGGCGTTCCCTCGGCCGTCTGCATCTCATGCAGAACAAATATCCGCTGCATGTGATGCACAACTACGAAATCGGCGCTGAAGAGGCGATTGACTTCTGCCGCAGGATTGCCGTGCCCAACCTGGAGGGGGTTGAGCAGGCCGAGGTTGTTTCCAAGCAGCGCCGTCCGCTGGTGCCCATCGGGGCCGTGGTACTGGAGCAGGTGTTGACAGCCATGAAGGCTGAGCGGGTGGTCTTTTCCGCAACCGGCGTGCGCGAGGGGCTGCTGCATGAAAAGCTGCCCGGCGAAATGCAAAGACATGATCCGGTGATCGAAGCGGCCCGCGAATTGTGCATCTTGCGGTCCAGGTCGCCGGACCATGCCGATGAGCTGATCCAATGGACCGATGACATGTTCCGGACCCTGGACATTGAAGAAACGGCCAATGAACGGCGCCTGCGCCACGCGGCCTGTCTCCTGTCGGATATCGGCTGGCGGGCCCATCCCGACTACCGGGGCGAGCAAAGCCTCAACATCATTTCCAATGCGTCTTTTGTCGGGCTGGATCACGCCAGCCGCGCCTATCTGGCCGCAGCCGTTTTCTACCGCCATCAGGGTCTGAGGGAAGGGGCACTGTCCGAGGTGATCCGACATTTGTTCACTGACCGCCTGCGCATCCGGGCAAAGGTGCTGGGGGCAGCGTTGCGGGTGGCGTCCCTGCTCAGCGCGTCAACATCCGGCCTTCTGCCCAAGGTCGGCATTGCCCGCACGGACACCGGCCTGGCATTCGATATGGGCGGAGAACAGGCCAATCTGGACGGTGACCGCCTGCGCAAAAGGGCCAGCCAACTGGCCAAGGCAATCGGGGCCGAGGTTCAGATCCGAATCAGATAAGCCGTGGGCTTGCGATATCCTGAAGGAGGATCGCGGCGCGGCTGATCTACTCAGCCGCCTGCTTGGGTTCGGTTTCGCGGGCGCCTTGCGGCAGGGCCACGATTTGCCGGTCCTGGAAGGCGAGGGCGACTTCGCCACGCTTCAGCTGCAGGGCCAGTTCTCCGAAGAGCTCCCGGCGCCAGCCTTTCAAAGCGGCCACATCGGCGGTGTCATCGGCCGCGATCTTTTCCAGATCATCGACTGTTGCAATCACCTTGGCGGCAACCCCGTTGGCTTCGCTGACCATTTTCAGGAGCACCTTGAGCAGGTCAACCGCCGCTGCCGATCCGTCCGGCGCCTGCCGGCCCTTGGGCAGTTTGGGCAGTTTGCCTTTGGGCACATCAAGGGCCCGGCGCACGGCCTTCAGAATGTCGTCTGCTGCTCTTGACCGCTCAAACCCCCGGGGGATGGTGCGCATACGTCCGAGCGCTTCAGTATCCTGGGGCTGCTGGGCGGCGAGCTCATAGATTGCGTCATCCTTGATGACCCGGCTGCGGGGAACATTGCGCTCTTGCGCCTCGCGCTCGCGCCAGGCCGCCACTTCCATCATCACGGCAAGTTCCACCGGCTTGCGGACCCGAAGCTTCAGCCGTTTCCAGGCCTGGTCCGGGTCGGCCCGGTAGGTGCCGACCGAGGTCAGGACCTGCATTTCGTCCTCGACCCAGTGGCTGCGGCCTTGTTCTGCAAGATTTGCCTTCAGGAACTGGTAGGCATCCCGCAGATGAGTGACATCCGCCAGCGCATAGTCGAGCTGCTTGCTGGTCAGCGGCCGCCGCGCCCAGTCGGTGAAACGGGACGATTTGTCGATGCGCGCACCGGTGACTTTGTAGATAAGCTGGTCATAGGAAATGGAATCGCCAAAGCCGCAGACCATCGCTGCCACCTGCGTGTCGAACAAGGGCGCGGGAATCAGCTCTCCCAGATGATAGACGATCTCGATATCCTGCCGTGCCGCGTGAAACACCTTTGTCACACTGCCGTCGCGCATAAGGTCGAAGAATGGGCTCAGGTCAAGGCCTTCGGACAGGGCGTCGACGATGAATGCCATATCCGGCCCGGCCATCTGGATGACGCAGAGCTTGGGCCAGAAGGTGGTTTCACGGAGAAACTCCGTGTCCACTGTGACGTAATCATTGGCGGCGAGCCGCTCGCAGGCGGAGGCGAGATCTTTTGTTTTTGTAATCACATGCATGGTGACGTTCAGCTATACCCGAGTTCTGCCGCTTTGTCGCCACGAAATGGTAAATTAAGATCTTTGATCTCTTGAAAAAGCGCATTTTGTGCGCCTATGTTGAGGGGCGAAACAAGTTGCCCCGGCCATGGGCCAGAAACGGGGCCAGAAACGAGGCCTGAAACGGGGCCTGAAACGACAGCCGGTGATCGGGGAGCGAAAATGCGCAGGATACTAGTGGTGAATTCCAAGGGCGGATGCGGCAAGACCACGGTTGCCACGAATCTTGCGGTTGCTCTTGCTGCTCGTGGGGAAGATGTGGCGCTGGCAGATGCGGACCGTCAGAAATCAAGCCTGTCCTGGGTCAAGCGGCGGCCCAAGGCACTGACACGGATCGATGGATTGAACTGGACCAAAGAGGAGGCCATTGGCGGCAAGGACAAGTCGCACGATGCCATCGTCATCGATGGGCCTGGCGGCCTGCGCTCGGAACTGGCCAAAACTCTGGTGGCCGAAGCGTCGGACATTGTCGTCCCGGTGCTTGCCTCTGCTTTCGACTGGGATGCGACGCTGAAATTTCTCGACGGCATCTCCGAAATCAAACGCGTGCGCAAGGGCAAGGCAGATATTTTCGTGGTTGCCAACCGCATCAATCCCCGCTCGACCCAGGTCGCGAACCTGGAAAAGACGCTTTCAAAGAAAGGCTATCCCGTGCTGGCGCGGATCTCCGACCGGGTAGCCTATGCCAAACATGCGGCGGCTGGGTCGGGCATATTCGACTACAGCGACATGCGCTCTCACGAGATCCGGGGCCAATGGCACCCCTTGCTGCAGGCTGTGGATACGTGAGGAGCCCCGGGCAGCAGCCAAATCCGCCGCAGGCACGAAAAGGTTCCCGTATTGGAAAGGGGATGCAGGGCGCTCCCGATGCGCCTCTCCCTTGACTTTGGCCGCGCAACATGGCTTGTGCAGCCCGAAACGGCCTGCCTTTGGCGGGCCTAAATAATTTTTCCTGCCAAGAAGAATGCCGAGGAACCAGAATGCACCCCTACCGTAGTCACACGTGCGGTGATCTCCGTCTGTCCGACGAAGGCCAGACCATCCGTCTTTCCGGCTGGGTCCATCGGGTCCGCGATCACGGCGGGGTGCTGTTCATCGATCTGCGTGACCATTACGGCGTGACCCAATGTGTGGTCGATCCGGATTCGGCGGCCTTTTCCCTGGCTGAAACGGTGCGGTCCGAATGGTGTATCCGCATCGACGGCAATGTGAAGAAGCGCACGGACGAGACCATCAATCCGGAGCTGCCGACCGGCGAGGTCGAGATCTTCATCCGCGAGATGGAAATTCTGGGGGCCGCAAAAGAGCTGCCGCTGCCCGTCTTCGGCGATCTGGACTATCCTGAAGAAGTGCGCCTGAAATACCGCTTCCTCGACCTGCGCCGGGAGAAGTTGCACGAGAACATGATATTGCGGTCCAATGTGGTCCGCGATCTGCGAGACCGTATGTGGTCTATCGGCTTCAACGAATTTCAGACCCCGATCATCACCGCGTCTTCTCCGGAAGGAGCCCGGGACTTCCTGGTGCCGTCACGTCTGCATCCGGGTAAGTTCTATGCCCTGCCGCAGGCGCCGCAGCAGTTCAAGCAGCTGCTGATGGTCTCCGGCTTTGACAAGTATTTCCAGATCGCGCCGTGTTTCCGCGATGAGGATCCCCGGGCGGATCGGTCCCCGACCGACTTCTATCAGCTTGATATGGAGATGTCCTTCGTCACCCAGCAGGAGATCTTCGACACCATCGAGCCGGTGATTGCCGGCTGTTTTGAGCGGTTCGGCAAGGGCCGTCCGGTGAACCGGCAATGGCCGCAGATCGCCTACAAGGAGTCTGCGCTTTGGTATGGTACGGACAAGCCGGACCTGAGAAACCCGATCAAGATGCAGATTGTTTCCGAGCATTTTGCCGGATCCGGCTTTGCCATCTTCGCCAAGCTTCTGGAACAGCCGGGTACGGAAATCCGGGCGATCCCGGCACCGAAAGGCGGCAGCCGGAAATTCTGCGACCGGATGAACAAGTTCGCGCAAGGCGAAGGCCTGCCCGGCATGGGCTATATCTTTTGGCGCAAGGCCGAAGACGGGTCCATGGAAGCGGCCGGTCCGCTGGCCAAGAATATCGGGCCGGAGCGCACGGAAGCCATTCGCGTGCAGCTTGGGCTCGAAGTTGGCGATGCCGCCTTCTTCCTGGGCGGCAAACCGAAACAGTTTGAACCGGTGGCGGCCAAGGCGCGGCTGATCATTGGCGAAGAACTGGGCCATACGGACAAGGACCGCTTCGAATTTGCCTGGATCGTCGATTTCCCGATCTATGAACGTGACGAGGAAACCGGTGAGATCGATTTCGAGCACAATCCCTTCTCCATGCCCCAGGGCGGGATGGAGGCCCTTGAAGGGGATCCGCTGGAAGTGCGCGGCTGGCAATATGATCTGGCCTGTAACGGCCATGAGCTGGTGTCCGGCGCGATCCGGAACCACAAGCCGGAGATCATGTACAAGGCCTTCGAAATCGCCGGTTATCCGGCCGAGGAAGTCGACAAACGCTTTGGCGGTCTGGTGAATGCCTTCCAGTACGGCGCACCGCCCCATGGTGGCTGCGCGGCCGGTATCGACCGGATGGTGATGCTGCTGGCGGATGAAGCCAATATCCGTGAAGTGATGCTCTTCCCGATGAACCAAAAGGCAGAAGACCTGATGATGGGCGCCCCCGGTGAGCCGACCGCCGCTCAGCTGCGGGAGCTGCATTTGCGGCTGAACCTTCCGGAAGAGTAAGATATCGGTCCTTTACGGACGCCTATCGTTTAAGAGTAGCTCTGTGCTTTTGGCGAGAGGCCGGTTCAACCGGCCTCAGCCGTCAATTGGGTAAAATGCCCCTGGAAAGGAACGCCTCGTGCGCAATCCGTTCAAATCCAAAACCTGGACAGATCCGAAGGGAACGGTGCAGCTGATCAAGCGATTGTTCAGCGAAAATATCCGGAAATACATCTCGCAATATGCGCTCGCCTTTGTGTTCATGGGGATCATCGCCGCAACGACAGGTGCAAGCGCCTGGATCATGAGAGATGTGGTCAACGAAGTCTTTGTGAACAAAGACGGGCAAATGGTCTATCTGATCGGCTTCGCCGTTCTTGTCATCTTCTCTCTCAAAGGGGTTGCAACCTTCGGGCAGGTGGTTGTTTTGTCTCGGGTGGGCAACCAGATCATCCGGGATTTGCGGAAGAAGATGTTCAATATCCTTCTGCGTCAGGATCAGGCCTACTTTGACAAACACTCCCTTGCGGAGATCAATGTCCAGGTAGGACAAGGGGTTGGCGCAGCCCGCACGACACTCGATCTGGTCATCACCACGCTCGGCCGCGATGTTCTGACGCTGTTTGCGCTGGTCTTCGTGATGATTTTCCAGAACCCTTTTTTGAGCCTGTTTGCCATCGTGATTATGCCTCCAGCCGTTATCGGAGTCACGTTTCTGATCCGCCGGGTCAAGGAATATGTGAAGCGGCAGGTGGTTTCGAACGCCAAGGTCGGGGCCGTCATGCAAGAGACAATTCTCGGCATTCGCATCGTCAAGGCCTTCGGCATGGAACAGACCATGCGCGGCAAGATGGATGTTGGGCTGCTCGAAGTTCAGAAACAGGCCAACAAGATTGCCTCCCTGACCGCTCGCACGTCTCCTCTGATGGATACACTAGGCGGCATCGCGATTGCTTGCGTGATTTTTTATGGCGGGTACTCGGTGATCGAGCTTGGTCATGATCCAGGTGCGCTGTTCTCTTTCATCACCGCGTTGTTGCTCGCCTATGATCCGGCCCGCCGGGTGGCGCGGCTGAATGTCAATCTCGGCAAGCAGATTGTGGGATTGCGCATTATGTATGATCTGATCGACCGGAAACCGGGTCTGAGCGATGCGGAGAATGCCACCGATATCGCTGTGGGTGAGGGGGCAATCGAGTTTCAGGACGTGGCCTTCGCCTATGGCGAGAGCGCGGCGTTGCATGGCACCAGCTTTGCCGCAGAACCGGGCCGGATGACGGCCCTTGTCGGAGCGTCTGGCGCGGGGAAGTCGACGGTTTTTGCGCTTCTTGAGCGGTTTTATGATCCGCAGTCCGGCGACATTCTGATTGATGGCCAGAACCTGAAAAGCGTGACCCAAGCCTCGTTGAGAGAGAACATTGCCTATGTCGGCCAGGACTCTTTCCTCTTCAATCTAAGCCTGAAGGAGAACATTTCCTTCGGCAAACCCGACGCCACCCAGGACGAAATCGAGGCGGCCGCAAAGGCTGCCAATGCTCATGACTTTATCTCTGCTTTGCCGCAGGGCTATGCGTCAAAGGCTGGGCAGGGGGGCAACAACCTGTCGGGCGGACAGCGCCAGAGGATTGCAATTGCGCGGGCCATGCTGCGGGATGCTCCGATCCTGCTGCTGGATGAAGCAACCTCCGCGCTGGATGCGGAATCGGAACACAAGATCCAGACGGCGCTGGAAAAACTCATGGAAGGCCGGACAACGCTTGTGATCGCCCATCGGTTGAGCACCGTCCGCCACGCCCACATGATCCATGTGATGGATCAGGGCAAGGTCATTGAAAGCGGTACCCATAATGAGCTTTTTGAGCATGACGGCATTTACCGCCGCCTGTGCGAACTTCAGTTTCAGAGCAAGACAGAAGCTGCCGAATAGTGCGGTCTGGTTTTAAGACCGAAACGCAAAAAGCCCGGACGCGTTTGTCCGGGCTTTTGTTTTTGAAAGGATAGAGCATCGTGCAGACTTATCGCACGATGCTCTAAGCCGCCTACTGGTTGGCGGTGATGCCCACAGACAGGATCTGCGGGATCATTTGCGGAGCGAACATCGCGGTTCCCATGATCTGGGCGAATGGCACGGGGGCTGCCGGAGAAGCGGCCACTTCCAGGGAACCGGGGGTGGTCAGGAAGTCGCTGACGGACTTGGCAACCTGACCTTCAAAATCCTTGTTCTGCAGCACACCCAGCATGGCGGGCAGCGCACCGGTGAGACTGGCGACATAAGTCGGCGTGTCCAAACCGGCCTTCTTGGCTTCCTGATCCAGAATGCGTCCGGTCAGGGTGTCGTCCTCCAGCCGGATCTTTGCGGTGATGATCGAAACATTCTGGAGAAGGGCGAGGGCGTCTTCCGGGTTCTGGGACTTTTTCTCCAGTTCTTCCACGACCTGGCGGGTGACGCCGCCAAGCGTGAGGGCAAGAGACAGGCTTGCCGCATCTTTGGCATCGATCTTCAGGTCCGGAATGACAATGGTTGCCGCCTCCGGATCCCAGGTCGCAGAGGCTGCGATATCCATCGTAAGGGTGTCATAGCCGAGTTCGCGCAGGGTCTTTGTTTCATCTGCTTCAAGCTCGTTGACGTCAATGGTCGCTCCGGTGACGGCGAAGCGGCCCGCCGTCGGCAGATCACCGTCCATGGCGTCAATGGAGGAGGAAATGGCTGCGATATCGGCAATCTTGCCGTCTTCGTCCGTCACCTTGATGTTCTTCACATCAAACGTGCGGTAGCCAGGGTTCGCCGGCTTGTCCTTGGCTGCAGCTTCTTTGGGAGACGGCAGCACCAGATCCGTCACATCCAGGCTTTCCAGTGTCATGCCGCCATCATCGGCAGTCAGGCTCAGGGCCGACACGCCGAGGCTTTCGAGTTTGAGACGGCCATTGGCGAGTATTACGCCACCTGTCAGCACCGTGGACGCGATCGAGACTTTTTCGTCTTTGTCGTCTTCGTTTGTCAGGACAAGGTTTTCAATCGTCACCGCTCCGCCGGACTCAGAGACGTTGCCATAGCCTTCAACAACTCCTTCCTGAGCATCCAGGACCTCAAGAAACGCATCGGCAACCGCATTGCCTGTGGGCTCGAATGCCCAGGCCGTCCCGGTTTGTAGGGCAATCAGGCTGACGGCAGTGGCCAGTCCGGTCAAGGTGCTGCGCGCGGGCGAAAACATCATTTAAGAACTCCAAGGAGACTAAGGGCGCTCACTCTGCTTCATGTCGCAGAAGGAGGCAAGGTGAAAGCAAGTGCTTTGGACACCGAGTGGCAAAGCCGGTCAATGGCGTCCAAAACTATATAGGCAGCCCTGTCAGTTTTTCTCGGAAAAACGGTGCCGGGCCCGGTCGATATCCTCCAGACTTGGCAGGCTTGCCTCGTTGCCCAGGTGCTGAATGGCGTGTGTAGATGCTCCGCGGGCAAAGGAGAAATGGTCCTCCCACGCCAGCTCCGGATGGTGCAGATAGGACGCAATGTAAGCCCCGTGGAAAACGTCGCCAGCCCCGTTGGAATCCAGCACCTTGTTCAAAGGCACATCAAGAGCCGGCAGGAGCCGGTCGGGTCCGGAGCCCTCATACCAGACGGTGCCTTGTTCGCCGAGCGTGACCGCGCCAACAGGGCAGTTTCTGGATCTGAGATAGGCCAGGGTC
Organism: Roseibium sp. AWQ4_254; assembly: GCF_056161025.1. NCBI lineage: Bacteria > Pseudomonadati > Pseudomonadota > Alphaproteobacteria > Hyphomicrobiales > Stappiaceae > Roseibium > Roseibium sp. AWQ4_254. The sequence goes on along the minus strand of NZ_JBSWYH010000007.1, from coordinate 118,542 downwards.
TCGCCCGTGGTTTTGCCAAGCTGCTGGCAGAACCGTTCCGAGACCACCGCAACATCGATATGGCCCAGCAATTCGTCCGTATTCTCACGCACGGCTCCACCATCAAGAGAGGTCAGGATGCCCTGATCCCGGCAGGCCGAAGCGTAGTGCAGGGCGGCGTCCGGCATGTGGCCGTCCAGATGCAGCGCGCGCATTCCGGTCAGCGTCAGGGGGGGGAAGGGGTGCAGGAATTCATTGTCGCGGCAGCGGACAATGGCGCGCTTGCCGTTCTTGGGCATGATGAAGGACAGCGAGGATTCGCGCACTTTGCGCCCATGGATCGAAATGCCGTAGGCAGCGGCCATGTCCAGAAACATGCGGGCCAGCCAGTCATCGGCCTGGGAACACAGCAGCTCAGGCCGGCAGCCCAGTTTGGCGCAGCAGAATGCGGCCGTCACCGCATTGCCGCCAAAACTGATGGCATAGTCCTCGGCAATGGTCTTTTCGTCGCCGCTCGGCAGGGTGTCGGTCAAAAATGTAACGTCGATATAGGCTTGGCCGATAAACAGCGCCTGCATGAACAACTCCCTTCATCCCGGACCTTCGCTCCTGCACCCTAGTCACGGCGCGGTCCGGTTAGCTTTGATCTGGATGAAACCTTGCCATCTTCAGTCCTTGTTTACCCAGATCGTCCATGGTCAGAAAGCGTTAATTGGTAAACAGGCCCCGTTTTGTCTTTCCGGTATGTTGGCTTTGCAAAGACCGTATTGCTCGCCCTTGTTCTGGCGACAACGCCGCTCTTTGTCATCAACGTCATCCTCAATCAATTTGCCGAAAGCCGGGCCGTGACCGAAATGGAGGCCATGGGCCAGGTTTCCATTCACCGGGCCGAGGAAGCCATCAGCACCACGGTGACGCTCTTGCAGCGCCTGGACCGTGACGATGTGCAGACCTGCAGCGCCGAAGACCGGGTCATTTACGAAAAGCTCATTATCGAGAACGGCATGATCGATGCCATCGGTCTGGCGGATGCGGATGGCCAGCGCATGTGCATCATTCCGGACCGGGAACTGGCGGGAGAGATTGTCCTGCCGCCGGTGCGCGCCGATGGTCCGCTTGTCGGCATCGGCATGCTCGACCGGGAATATCTCGGGGCCAGGGCGGCCGTGATCAGCTGGGATCTGAAGGACGGCACAAGGATCTTTGCCGAGGTCACCCCGGCGGTCATTGCCATGGATCCCGGGCCGGAATATCTGCGCTCCTACCGCCGCTCGGAGCTGCGTCTTGGAAATGACCTGCTCTGGTATCATGTGGGCGGGTACAATTCCGAAGGCTCTAAACCTGAAGGGGTTCTGTCGGTCGATGTGCCTTCAGAACTCTACCCGCTGGTGGCCACCATTACGGCGCCGGAAACCGCAGCACTTCATGTGGTCAAGGACCTGAAAGTGGTCGCGGCCACGTCCTGTGTCGGGATTGCGGTCCTGTTCGTGGCCATCGGTGTCTGGTTCTCCTGGCGGCCGGAAAACGAGGCCAACGATGAATTTGTTGCGGCGATCCGCAATGGCGAATTCATTCCCTATTACCAGCCTGTCATGGATATTGAGACCCTGCGGCTGCGCGGCTGTGAAGTGCTGATGCGCTGGCGCCGCCCGAATGGCATGATCGTGTCGCCCGGGCAGTTCATGGCCTATGCGGAAAACAATGGCCACATCTTCGACATGACCCGGCACATGATGCGACTTGCAAGCGAAGAAGTCGGTGATCTTTATGGCGACAATCCGGATTTCAAACTGTCGATCAACCTCTTTGCCGGCCATTTCCTCGATCGGGAGGTGGTCTCCGATATCAAGACGATCTTTGAAAAATCCAAAATCTCGTTCCAACAGATCGTGGTCGAGGTCACCGAGCGCCACCCGCTTGAGGACATGGAACTGGCCCGCAAGATCATGTCTGAACTTCAGGCTCTCGGGGTCCGCATTGCGCTGGACGATGTGGGCACAGGCCATGGCGGTATGGCCTATCTGCAGAAGCTCGGTGTGGATATCATCAAGATCGACAAGATGTTCATCGACACGATTGGTTCCGACGACAGTTCCACCACGATTGTTGATTCCATGGTTGAACTGGCGGACAATCTGGGCATGGGCATTATCGCCGAGGGCGTGGAGCAGGAAGACCAGATCGAACGGCTGCTGGAGCTTGGCGTCACCGCCGCCCAGGGCTATTATTTTGCTCCTCCAATGCCTGCGAAAGACTTCGTAGAATTCTCCGAGCGGATGGAAGAAGAAGCGCGGGAACGCGCAAGGCTTGCCGCAGAAGCCGCCGCTGCAGAACAGGCCGCCAACGAAGCGGCCATGGCGGATGCGGCCGCCTAATCGACCGCGACTGGCCATTTTCGGGCCGGTTGTCTTCACCGGACGGCTTTAAAACATACGAAAATCAGGTCTCGTGCCACAGCCTTGAACAGGTGGTGCCGAAGTTTTGTTCTTTACTGTACCGTCCAGACGGTATAGGAGCGCAGGATGGGACAGACTGGGCGGTAATTGATGTCGGCGAAGGCTTCGCGAACGAAACAGGATTCCAAAACTGAAATTCTGAGTGCGGCGATCAGTCTGATACGCCGAGAAGGCGCCGCGAGTCTGACAATTGACGCGGTGGCCGAAGAGAGCGGCTTTTCCAAGGGAGGCGTGCTCTACAATTTCCCGACAAAGGATGCCCTGATCACCGGGATGGTGGGTTTTCTCGGGGCCCAGTTCGAAGCCGATGTCCAGTCGGCCAGGGCCAGAAACACGGGTTCACAGTCCCCGACCTTAAGCGGCATGATTGATGTTACGGAGCGGTGGCTCGAGACACGCCGAGACATTGCCCAGGCCATTCTGGCAACAACCGCAAGCCGGCCGGAACTCAGTGACCCGTTCCTGCAGGTCCGCAAGCGGTTGAAACAGGCCATTTGCGAGGAAATGAGCGACGTGAACCGGGCAATGGCCATCTGGGCCGGTCTGGAAGGTCTTCATTTCACAACGGCCCACAGCGTTTCAATTCTCAGCGAAAACGAATTGGCAGGCGTTCTGCAGGACTTGCGGCGCCGCCTTGAACACGATTGAACATATGACGGAAAACCTGATGCGTGGATTTCAAAGAACCGTGGCCGCCCGTTGGGCTGGGATCTTCCTGACAGCCGGATTGCTGGCCTCATGCCAGGATGAGGCCACCGATCCGGTGGCAGAGGCGGAAGCCAAACTGCATGCGGCGCCGCGGCCGGCAAAGATCTTCACCGTAAATGACCAGATCGGCCTGATCGAACGGCGCTTTGCCGGGCGGGTTGCGGCAGTCAAAACCGTTGATCTGTCATTCCAGGTCGCGGGCAAACTGGTGGAGCTGCCGGTGCTGGAGAGCCAGGACGTGAAGCGGGGGGACCTGATCGCCAAGCTCGACACGACCGACTATGACCGTGCCGTGCGGGAGGCGACTATTAAGGTCGAGCAGGAAAAGCGCGAACTGGACCGGCTGGAGACCTTGCGTGAGCGCTCCGTGATCTCCCAGTCCTCTTATGACGAGCAGAAGAACGATTACGACCTTGCTGTGGAAGATCTGAAAGAGGCGCGCCAGAACCTGGACTATACCACCCTTGAGGCCCCGTTTGACGGCATCGTCTCCCTGCGGCTGGTGGACAACTTCACCACAGTCGACGTGGCGACACCGATTGTGCGCATGCAGGATGTGTCGGAAGTCCAGGTCGATATCAACGTTGCCGAAGCGCTGTTCGGAAGGGTCACCGCTTCAGATGTCGCATCGACGGAAGCAAGCTTTCCAGCTTATGGCGACAAGGTGTTTCCGCTGGAATACCGCGAACACTCCAGTCAGGTGGACGAGGTGACGCAGACCTACCGGATCACCCTGGCCATGCCCCGTGCGCAAGCTGAAGGGCTGTCCCCGGGGATGACTGCAACGGTGATTGTGAAATTCCTGCCCGAGGGCTTTGAGCTCGGTGAACAGTTTCTGGTTCCTTCCGCTTCGATCGCAGTGGACGGGGAAGGGGGCACCTACGTCTGGAAATTCTCCGAAGACACTGGAGCCGTGGCCAAGCAGCCGGTCGAGATTGGCACGATCATGGGAGACTATATACCCGTGCGATCCGGCCTCAAGGCCGGAGACGAGATCGTTTCCGCAGGTGTTGCCTATCTGAGCGACGGTCAGGTCGTTCAGCGTTTGCACTGATCCCCTTTACGACAGCTACAAGGATCACACACCTTGGATATTGCACGCTACTCCATCCAGAAGCCGGTCAACACCTGGATGATCGTCGTCATGTCTTTGCTGGGCGGGCTGTGGGGGCTGACCTCCGTGGGCCGTTTGGAAGACCCCGCTTTCACCATCAAGGAAGCCCAGGTCATCACGGCCTATCCCGGTGCCACGGCAGCCGAAGTGGAAAACGAAGTCACCGAAATTCTGGAGACCGCGATCCAGCAGATGCCGCAACTGGACAAGATCCGATCCGTGTCCGAGCCGGGCCTGTCGCGGATCAGTGTCGAAATCAAACCAACCTATGACGGTACCGAATTGCCTCAGGTCTGGGATGAGCTGCGCCGGAAAGTGGGCGACGAGATCCGCAACCTTCCCGAAGGCGCCCAGACCCCGCTGGTCTATGACAGCTATGGCGATGTCTATGGGCTGTTTTACGCCTTCACCGCTGACGGATACACCAACCGGGACATTCGCGACACGGTCAAACGGATCCGGCGGGAGCTGCTGGCTGTTCCGGGGGTTGGCAAAGTGGAGATTGCCGGCGAACCGGAAGATGTCATCTACCTGAATGTCGATCAGGACAAGATGGCCGGACTGGATATCTCCATGAGCGATATTGTCAGCGTTCTGGACGCGGAAAACAGCATTCAGACCAATGGCTCGGCGATTTCAGGCCAGGCTCGCATCCGCATCATGACCCCGTCTGCCTTTGATGACTTCCGGGGCATTCAGGATCTGGTGATCGGCCGGGCCGGCTCCACGGCCATGATCCGCCTGTCCGATATCGCAACCCTGGAACTGGGGGAACCGGAGCAGCCGGACCGTCTGATCCACCACAACGGCCACAAGGCGGTCACTATAGGTGTGTCACAGGTGGACGGTACCAATATCGTCGAGGTCGGCAACCGGGTCATCGACAAACTCGCCCAGATCGAGGCGCAATTGCCGGTCGGCATGGAAATCCACCCGATCTATGAGCAGAATGTTGTGGTGGATGCCTCGGTCAACGGTTTCATTCTCAATCTGGCTGCCTCCGTCGTGATCGTGATCGCCGTCCTGGCGGTCTTCATGGGCTGGCGGGCGGCGCTGGTGGTGGGAACTGTGCTGCTTTTGACGGTGATGGCAACGGTCCTGTTCATGCGCATCTTTGCCATTGAAATGGAGCGGATCTCCCTTGGCGCCCTGATCATTGCCATGGGAATGCTGGTCGACAATGCGATCGTGGTCGCCGAAGGCATGATGATCAATATGCAGCGGGGCCAGAAAGCCATTGATGCGGCCAGCCAGGTCGTCCGTCAGACCAAGTGGCCGCTGCTGGGGGCAACCGTGATTGGCATCATGGCCTTTTCCGGGATTGGCCTGTCCCCGGACGCAACGGGGGAATTCCTGTTCTCCCTCTTTGCGGTCATTGGTATTTCCCTGCTTCTGTCCTGGGTCTTTGCCGTCACGGTGACACCGCTCTTCGGCAAGTATTTCTTCCGCACCGCGACCGGAGATCTGAAAGGGCATGATCCCTACAAGGGCATTTTCTATGCGCTTTACCGCCGCTTTCTGGTGGCTGCACTGCATGTGCGCCTTCTAACAGTAGCCGCTCTCATAGGCATTACGGTGGCCTGTGTCATGGCCTTTGGCAATGTGAAACAGGCTTTCTTCCCGGACAGTAACACGCCGATCTTCTACATCCATTACTGGTTGCCGCAAGGTACAGATATCCGGTCCACGGAAGCCGATCTGAAGGCGATGGAGGATATCATTCTGGCAGATGAGCGGGTTGTGACTGTGACGAGTTTTGCCGGGGGCGGGGCCACGCGCTTCATGCTCACCTATGGGCCTGAAGATCCCAATCCGGCCTATGGCCACATGCTGATCCGCACCCATGGCCGGGATGACATCAACATGCTGGCGCTGGATCTGCGCAAGACTTTCGGCGAAATGTTCCCGGCAGCGCAGGTGATCACAAAACGTCTGGTCTTCGGGCCCGGCGGTGGAGCCAAGATCGAGGCCCGCTTCTCCGGTCCCGATGCCAATGTGCTGAAGCGGCTCGGCGATGAGGCCCAGGCGATCTTCTCCCTGCCGGAGAACAAGCTTGCGGATGTAAACACCGACTGGCGCCAGCGCGAGCTGGTTGTGAGGCCGATCTTTGACGAAAACAGGTCCCGTATTTCCGGGGTCACCCGGGAAGAACTGTCCCTGTCGCTGCAATTTGCGACCGAAGGGGTCCAGACCGGTGCCTACCGGGATGTGGATGAAAGCATTCCGATCGTTGCCCGGAAGGCTGGAACACATGGCATTTCGGTGAATGAAAGCGTGTCCGACTCTCTGGTGTGGAGCACCGGTCAGCGCCGCTATATCCCGATGGACCAGGTGGTGCAGGAATTCGTCATGGAACCGCAGGACACGCTGATCCACCGGCGGGACCGGGTCCGGACCCTGACCGTGAAGGCGGAAACGACGGCGGGCGAAACGGCCTCGGCTGCCCTTGCCCGGGTCCGGCCACAGATCGAGGCGATGGCGCTCCCTCCCGGCTATGCTCTGGAATGGGGCGGCGAATATGAAAGCACCAATGACGCTCAGAAATCCCTTGGTGCCCAGCTTCCGCTCGGTTTTCTGGTGATGCTGATCATTTCCATCCTGCTGTTCGGCTCGGTCCGTCAGCCGCTGATCATCTGGCTGATGGTGCCCATGTCGATCAACGGGGTTGCGATTGCACTTCTGGCAACGGACACGCCCTTCGGCTTCATGTCACTGCTTGGCTTCCTGTCCCTGTCCGGCATGCTGATCAAGAATGCCATCGTTCTGCTGGAAGAGATCGACCGGCTGATCGAGGAAGAGGGCATGGAAAAATATCCGGCCATCGTGACAGCGAGTGTGTCGCGTATGCGGCCTGTTCTTTTGGCGGCCGTCACGACGATCCTCGGCATGGCACCACTTTTGTCGGATGCGTTCTTCCGGGGCATGGCGGTCACGATCATGGGCGGGCTTGCCTTTGCGACCGTGCTGACCTTGATTGCTGCCCCAGTGCTCTATGCCCTGTTTTTCCGGGTCCGTCCGGCGAAAAAGGGCGCGACAGGACGGGGCGCGGGCATTGGCGAGGCCAGCCCGGCCTGACGGTTCAGCCGGTTCGCTTCAGAAAAAAACCCGTCCGCGTGGCCTGTGCGCGGACGGGTTGATCCAGCGGTGTGGCGTTTCCGGGCTTCGGAAGGAGATCCCGGGCCGGGCTGTCAACCGGCAGCCATCTCACGCTGGACGGTCGACTTGGCGACCTTGATGTTGTCGAGCACCTTGGGGCAGCTGGTGCTCGACACCTGCTTTTCAGACAGGAAGGACGTCATGCGTGCTTCCAGATCCAGCAGCCGGGCTTTGCGGGATAGGCCAGGCTGCATCGCAGGAAAGAACGTGGGCAGGGGCGTCCTGATAGGTGCCGGGACCGGTGCTGGCATCTGGGACACAGATCTGCGCGGGTACTCAGAGCGTGGTGCCTTTCTGGGGGCACTCGGCGCACCTGACGCAGCGTTCTCCGGTTTGGCCCCATCACCCGATGACTTTGCCGCGTGATCGGCCTCGGTCTGCAAGACTTTCCTGCGGGCCTGTCCGGCCGGCCCAAGCGCGGTCAGCTGACCCATGATCAGGGCGTTTCGGTAAAATGCCATCCAGGGCCAGAACGGGGTCATGAGGCTCCTCCTTTCAATGGGGCCGTAAAGCGGTGTCAGTAGGCAAGACGGTTGCTGTTGAGACCGGTTTCAATCCTTGAGATTTCATCGCGTAGCCGCAGCTTGAACTTCTTCAGGGACCGGATGTGCTGGGTGTCGGGATAGGGATGCAACTCCTCGCGCCGAATCAGGCTGTCCAGCGTGTTGTGCTGGCTGCGCAGGGATTTTAAACGGTTGTACATCGCCTATCTCCGTAACGTTAGCTGTTGTTGCTACCCACGATATGGGATGGAATTGACATAGAAGAAATACATTGTTTGTATCACATCAATAGAAGAAATCTATTGACCAGAGGAGACGGCATGCGATTCCGGCCATCCCCCCGCCAGCTTGACTATTTCATCGCCCTGGCAGAGACCTTGCACTTCGGCAAGGCGGCGGAAAAATGCCATGTGTCCCAACCGACTTTGTCCTCACAATTCAAGCTCTTGGAAGAGCAGCTGGGCAGCAGTCTGCTGGAACGGGGCAATGGTGGTATTGCGCTGACGGCGGCTGGAGAACGGCTCTTGCCGCTGGCCCGGCAGGCGCTGGAAAGTTTGGACGAAATTGTGATCGAAGCCCAGGCAGGGCGCTCCAATCTTGGTGGGCTGATCCGTCTTGGCGTCTCACCGACCTTCGGTCCGTATTTCATGCCGTATCTGTTGCCGATTCTCAAACGGTCCTTTCCCGATCTGGAACTCTATATCCGGGAGGACCGGCCGAACCTTCTGGAAGACGGGCTGGCGTCCGGCGCCCTTGATTGTATCATCTCTCCGGACATCACCCCGTCTGCCCAGCTGGCAGAGCGTGAGCTCTGCCGGGAAGATGTTCGTCTGGCCGTGCCCCTGTCCCATCCCTTTGCCGGTCTGGATGTGGTGCCGGTCTCGCTTTTGAAGGGCGAGAAACTGTTGTCCTTGGGGCAGGGCTTCCGGCTGCACAATGACGTTCAGGCCCTTGCCCGGGCCGCCGGAGCCGACTTCCTGCAGGACTATGAGGGCACCAGTCTGGACGCGTTGCGCCAGATGGCTTCGATTGGCATGGGGCTGGCGCTGTTTCCGGCCGCCTATATTGCCTCTGAATTCGCCAAGGAACCCAATCTCCTTCTTAAAAAAGTGGATGGAATTGCCATGCGCCGGATCATGTACCTGGTCTGGCGCAGCGGCAGTTCCCGTGCGTCCCATTACGAGAAACTGTTGTCCCTTGCGCTTGAGGCTGTCGAGAGCATGCGTGCACAAGGCGTTGAGGCGGCACTACGCTGAAGGGGCTGTCATTAAGAACAGGGTGAAGGTGCACCTGCCTGCGGATCTGGATATCGCCTTGGGATAAGGGCCGGGGACGTGCTTGCTGCACCTGTAAAATCGTGCCAGCCTCGTAGCGTCGGGGCAGAGGAGGAGGAGACCCATGCCTGAGATATCCAGCGGAAGTGATTGCCAGACTGTTATCACCACGTTCGAAATGACACCGGGAACCTGTTTCGATCTTCTCGACGAGCTGAAGGACGCCTATGAAGAGTTCATCCGGCACCAGCCGGGATTTATTGGCACAGGGCTGCATGTCAATGATGCCCAGACACGGATTGCCAACTACTCCCAATGGCGCCGGCGAGAGGATTTTCTGGCGATGCTGCGCACGCCGGAAATGCGTGACCGCAACCGGCGTATCCATGCGCTTTGCAAAAGCTTTGAACCGGTCATGTATGATGTCGCCGAAAGTTTTAACTGACGCCTGACACTCATCAGTTTTCCAAACAGACAATTCTCCGGACCACCATGTCTTATACCATCACCGATTGCCAGGGCCTTGAGCCTGGGCGGCTCTGTGCGGCCATGAACGAGGCATTTGCCGACTATCCCGTACCCCTCAGCAAGACGGTTGATAAATTCGTCGATTTCCAGAAACAGCGTGGATTTTCTGCGGAATTCTCTTTCGTGGCCCGGCAGGGAGACGACATAGCCGCATTCTGGTTCTCCACGGTCCCGCTTGGCGCTTATGCAGGGCGGGCCTACACCGTATCGGTGGGCACGCTCCCGGCGCACCGCCGGAAAGGCCTGTCCCGGCAGCTCTTGAAAGCTGTCGCCGAGCGCCAGCAAAATGCTGCTGCCAAGGGCCTTCAGCTGGAGGTCATGCACGCCAATGAAAAGGCGGTGCAGGCCTACCGGACCTTCGGATTTGTGGACCACCGGCCCTTGCGGGTCTGCAGGGTTCCGCTTCAGGTCCCCGGCCTCCAGGGAGCGCCCTCCGTGACGCTGGAAAAGGTGGCAGCGCAGGATCTTCCTCAGGACGAAAGCGTCTATTTTGATACGCTGCCCACCCCGCAGAATTGCAGGGAGGCGCTGAAGGCGCTTGGCGGCAAGGTCCATCTGGTGGGCGCGCGGGAGGGCCGCCAGCTGCTGGGCTGGGCCGCCATTTATCCCGATGGAGCTCTGGCCCAGATTGCGGTTCACAAGGTGCACCGCCGCAAGGGCATCGGGACGTCCCTGCTGTCAGCGCTGAAACAGGCCATTGACGCGGACTTCCTGCGCTTTGTCAATGTGGATGCGGGCTCAATTGCGGTGAATGCCTTCATGGACAAGGCGGGTGCTGAGGATCTGCTCTACCAGCAGGAAATGCATCTCGTTTTCTGAGGACACGCCGCGCTCAGTCCGATGTGCTTTTCTTGAAAGGCGCATGGTCTGCCAGGGCTTCATTCTCGCGCTCCACCGCATAGCGCTCCTGTTCCAGAAAGTCGGCGACCGCCTGGTGAAGCCCCTCATGGGCGATCCAGTGGGCGGAATAGGTGGTGGCCGGCATATAGCCGCGGGCCAGCTTGTGGGCGCCCTGAGCACCGGCTTCCACCCGTCTCAAACCCTTGGCGATGGCGAAGTCAATCGCCTGATAGTAGCAGAGTTCAAAATGCAGAAACGGGTGATCCTCCGTGCACCCCCAATGGCGCCCGAAAAGAGTGTCGGAGCCGATAAAATTGAGCGCTCCGGCAATATAGCGTCCATGGCGTTTGGCCAGAACCAATAGCGTGCGGTCTGCCAGACGGGCATTGATCAGGGAAAAGAAGGTACGGTTGAGATAGGGGCGGCCCCATTTGCGTGCTCCCGTGTCCATATAGAATTGGTAGAACGCATCCCAATGGGCCTCGGTGAGATCGGAGCCTGTGACCCATTCCACCTCGATTCCGTCCGCGCTCAGGGCCTCCCGGCGTTCCTTCCGGATGGCCTTGCGTTTTCGCGAGGCAAGGTCGTCCAGAAAGCTGTCAAAGCTCTCATAGCCCTTGTTCTCCCAGTGGAACTGCTGGTCCGTCCGCTGCAGATAGCCAAGCTCTCCCAGACTGTCCCATTCCGGTTTCGTCAGGAAGGTGGCATGGACGGAGGACGCCCCGGTGCGCCTGCACAATTGCACCAGCCCGGCGGCCAGCGCCTGAACCCCGGCGTCCCTGTTCAAACCGGGGGCTGTGAGAAAACGGCGGCCGGTGGCCGGGGTGAATGGCACGGAGATCTGCAGCTTCGGATAATAGTCGCCGCCAGCCCGGAAAAAGGCGTCCGCCCAGCCATGGTCGAATACATATTCACCCTGGGAATGGCTTTTCAGATAGGCCGGAACCGCCCCGGAGACCCGGCCAGAACCATCTTCCAGCAGAAGATGGCGCGGCAGCCAGCCCGTATCTTTAGTTGCACAGCCAGAGGCTTCAAGGGCGTCAAGAAAAGCATGAGATAAGAAAGGATTGAATGAAGAAACTTCAGAAAATGGTTGAGAATTCCCGTTCAGAAGTCCAGTGAGGTCAGATGCCTCCGCCGGAGGACAGGCGGGCCTCCTCGCCAGGCTCCCGCTTGGTCCCAGCTCCCATCCCGGATTGGCCACGGCGTCCCATGTCTTCGGGGCGATATCCTGAAGGCAGGACAGGATGCGCAGGGAAAAGTTCTCTCCGGGGCTGTTAGCGTCCGGAGTGCTGTTTTCCTCGGTCGGGGATGAAGTCATGCGTCAAGGCAACCACAGTTGGGGATCTGCTTAAAATGTAGCGCTGTCATTTTGCAGCGCAAGAGGGGGCGCTGAAACGGGTGTACCCCAGCCGGAGACGTCAGACCTTGTCCGCAGCATCCGGATCAAAGCCTTCAAACACGATCTGATCCGCGTGGCGGGCTGCGATGGCCCGCTGCTCGCGGGTTCTGACGGTCCAGGCCATCAGCGGGCGGTTGAATACGGACCGGAGCAGGCTCGGACCGGCCTTGGGAAGATCCTTCACCCCATAGGAGATGAAATGAGGGCGGGTGCGCGGCGCGTGCAGGATGTGCCGCAGAATGAACCGGTCGGTGCGCCCGAAACGGGCATAGTCCGGCCCGGGCTGGGCCCCGTCGGCAACAATGCCGCGCAAGACGGCACTGTTGTGGTCTTTGATGTGGCCCAGCAGGTCCGGGTCAAAGGTCTTGAGACAGGCCGGGCCCTGGTAGCGGGCCACCTGATCCGTCACATGCCGGGCAAAATCTCCTTGAGCGTCGCGGCGCATCAGTGACTTGATCTCGATGACCAGAGGCACTTTGCCGTCCACAAGATCAAACAGATCCTGAAGCAGCCAGAGTTTGTCCGTTCCCGTCTTCATCTGGATCCGGGTGAGATCCTTTGAGTGCCAGTCAATGACCTTGCCCGTGCCCTCGGCCAGCCGCTCCAGCGTATAGTCGTGAAAGACCAGCGCTTCCCCATCGGCAGTTTCCTGAACATCGACCTCAATGCCAAAGGTCCGGTCTTTCGCCCCTGACACCGCCGACGGGCTGTTTTCGATGATACCATTGTCAGCATCATGATACCCGCGATGGGCGACCGGACGGGCGAAGATGGTTTCAAGCTCGGATGTCATGGCGCAATCGCTCTGAAATAGGACCGTTTGTGTCAGTCCGCGAGTTCAAAGATCGCTTCGATCTCGACCGAAGCGCCAAAGGGCAGGGAGGCGGCACCTACCGCAGAGCGGGCGTGACGGCCGGCATCGCCCATGGCTTCGACCAAAAAATCAGAGGCGCCGTTGATCACCTGGGGCTGGTCTGTGAACTCTGCCGTGGAATTGACGAACCCGACAATCTTGACGAGACGGACAACCTTGTTCAGATCCCCGGTGGCAGCCTTGGCTTGGGCCAGCAGGTTGATGGCGCAGAGCTTGGCCGCCTCCTTGCCTGCCTCCAGATCCGTCTCTGCGCCAAGCTTGCCGGTGATCTTCAGCTTGCCGTCTGCCATCGGCAGCTGCCCGGACACAAAAAGCTGATTTCCGGTCTTTAGGGAGGGCACATAATTGGCCGCCGGGGCTGCGGCTTCCGGCAAGGTGACGCCGAGCGCGGTCAAACGGGTTTCAATGGTGCTCATGGGGAGGCTCCGCTTTTGGATTTTGCGATGTCTTGGAGCAATTCGCTGCTGCTGACAAGGTCAAATCCGGCGGCGGAGCAGTGCGGGTCCAAGGCACTGGCAGAAGATTGACTTAAAGGGACAGCCTCTCTCTCGCCGATTTTTCAGGGTTTTGTTTCAAGACGTTTTGCCGTGGCTTTTGGGCTCCAAGGGCATTTCTGTGTGGCGAAAGGGGCGGATAGTCGCATAATAAGGGTTGGCGGGCCTGTGCGCAGCAGGTCTGGCCATGTGTGAATAGGAAAATTCTGATGCAGCGTGTTCTCAAGTCCGTGTCCGTCGCCAGTGCTCTTGCCGCCCTGATTGCGGCTGCGCCTTTCTCAGCGCAAAGCGCAGTCGCGGCAGGAACCGGGGCTGCGTCCGGGATCAAGCTGGCACCGCATCGCGCAGTCTACAACATGAAGCTGGGCGACAAGGAAGACGGCTCCGGCATTGCGGGGCTCAGCGGACGAATGGTCTATGAGTTTTCCGGCAATGCCTGTGATGGTTATAGCGTGAGCTTCCGGTTTGTTACCCGGTTCCAGAACACTGATGGCGGCTCCCAGGTCACCGATCTTCAGACAACATCTTTTGAAGAGCCGGAAGCGGAAAGTTATCAGTTCCTGTCCAAGACTTACGTCAATCAGCAACTGGTGGAGGAAACCCGGGGCACGGCCAAGGCCGGGACGAAGGCCAAGACAATCGAACTGAAGGAACCGTCTGAAAAGTCGCTCGAAATCGGCCGGGATGTGCTGTTCCCGACCGAACATTTGCGGTCCATCTTGAAGGCGGCTCAGGACAAGGTCCCCTTCATTGCGGCCGATATTTATGATGGGGCGGAAACCGGTGAAAAGGTCTATGCAACGACGACCGTGATCGGCGCGGAAAAACATGCTGCCGCTGTCAAAGCGGACAAGGATCCTGACGCGCCGCTGGCGGGTATGAGTTACTGGCCGGTAACCGTCGCCTATTTCGATCCGTCAGATGAAGATGCAACGGGGGAACTGACGCCGGTCTATCAGCTGTCCTTCCGGCTGTTTCAAAATGGCGTCAGCCGGCATCTGACCCTGGACTACGGGGACTTCTCCATCAAGGGCCAGATGGAAAAGCTGGAAATGTTCGAAGACAGCGGCTGCGCGCAGGACTGATCTTCTTAAACACACCGCGTTCGATGAGAACAGAACCGTGTTGTGTTTGCGTTGAAATCTGTGACTGCAGGCAGACTGATCGCCCGGTGCTATAGGCAAGTGCGAAGTAACGGGGCTTGCCTTATACCAACCTCAATAGATAGAACCCCATCTGATGGCGCTGGTCCGGATTGGCCGGCAAGGCGCGTTGCGCAGGACGGCCTTTTTGGCCGTTCAAGCGGCGCAACGCAGTCCGGCGGGCCGGAGCAGGCCACCGAGGCCGTGTTTGAGGACTGTTCAGCTGCGTCCCAGGTTTTGAACGATAAACCATATCGCCCTGCAACCTGCTCCTTGCCGAACAGTCCCCAAACACGGTCAGATCGGTTCCTATCTATTGAGGTTGGAATTACCCTTTGCCGTGACGGCCCGAGGGGCGGGCCGCATGGGTCAGACCCAATTCGACAGCCGATTTGCCGAATTTTTCCCGTAACCTGTCGACGGCAAGCTCCGCATTCTTGCGACGTTCGGCGCCTTTATCGACCAGATCCAGAGGATCGGCCCGCTCCGAGGGCTCCAGATCGCTGACGCCAATGCCGATCAGCCGGAAGCGGCGGCCGTCGGCCTCATGCTCCAGCAACGCGTCGCCAGCGGAAAAAATCCTGTCGGCCAACTGGGTTGGATCGCCCAGGTGCCGGGCCCGCGTAATGGTCTTGAACTCGGCCGTCTTGAGTTTCAAGGTGATGCCGCGCCCGCAAAGGCCCGCTTTTTTCAGGCGTGCCGAGACCTTTTCGGACAGGTCCCGCAGAACCGGCCGCAGGGTCGCAAGGCTCGAAATATCCGTGTTGAAAGTGGTTTCGCTGGACACGCTCTTGGCGCCTCGGGACGGGGTAACAGAGCGACCGTCTTCGCCTTTGGACAGATGCGCCAGCCTCAGACCGATGGAACCATAGCGGCGGGCAAGATCGGCTGCGTCCATGGTTTGCAGCTGGCCAATTGTTTTGATCCCGTCCCTGGCCAAGGTCTTTTGAAACACTTTGCCAACGCCCCAGATGCGCCCAACCGGCATAGGCGCCAGAACAGCCCGGGCTTCCTGCGCGCCGATAACCGAAAAGCCTCGGGGTTTCTCCAGATCGGAGGCGAGTTTCGCCAGAAATTTGTTCGGGGCAAGACCCACTGATGCAGAGATGCCGATATCTGTTTCAAGCCCCCGGACAAAGGCGGCCAGGGTCTCGGCCGGGCTGGCTTGGTGAAGGCGCTGTGTTCCGGTGAGATCCAGAAAGGCTTCATCGATGGAAAGCGGTTCAACGAGCGGGGTGAGAGCGCGCATGCGCTCCCGGATCTCCTTACCGACCTTAGCGTATTTTTCCATGTCCGGCTTGACGACGACCGCATCCGGGCAGGCCTCAAGCGCCTTGAACATGGGCATGGCGGAGCGCACTCCGTAGATGCGCGCAATATAGCAGCAGGTTGACACCACCCCGCGCTTGCCCCCGCCAACGATGACGGGCTGGTCCTGAAGCTCAGGCTTGTCACGTTTTTCAACAGAGGCATAAAACGCATCACAATCGATATGAGCGATGGAGAGGGCGTCCAGTTCCGGATGGCAGACAAGGCGCGGACTGCCGCAGGACGGGCAGCGCGCGGCAGGGCCGCGGGATCTGCTGCCGCAGTCCCGGCACAGGGCGCTTCGGTCTGCCTTGGTGCCGTTCACGATGGTTCGCTGCCTTTGCGGGCATCCAGCACCCGTCTCATGAAAAAACAGGCTAAAGAATAGCGCTGATGAAGTGCGCCGTCTCCTGCCAGTCGCCCGTCAGAAGATCGATATGGGCTTCAGGGGGAACCGCATTGCGGAACCGGTCATCGGCTATGAACTGAATCTGGCAGGCGTCAGGCATCGAGGCCATGACCGAAACGTGATTGACCGGACTGTCATCAATAAAAACCAGCGGTCCGGACCGCCCGGCGGCCAGGGCTGCAACCGCACCGCCTTTGGGACCGCGATTGGTCAGCACTGGATAGGACAGTCCAAGGCTGGCCAGAAGCTTTTCGCGCACGGGCTTGTTGTGACCGCCGGGCAAGTTGGTGAGAAAGACGATGTCCCACGCGCCGGCCAGGCTGTTCAGGGCCGTGTCCGCGCCAGCGACCATGTCCTGGTCAGCGCTGACTTCGTCGAAAAACCTATTCAGGTGCGCGCGCACCGCGTCTGCGGAGAGCACGCTGCCATCCGCAACCGAAACGATATTCCCCGTGAATTTGTATTCGTGTTTCAAGAAGGACAGGCTGCGGGCGGCCAGATAGTCTTCAAGATGCCGGATCATGTGCAGGATCACTTCATCCACATCACAGACAATCAGCCGGTTTTGCGAAGGCGGCAGGGTTCTGATCTGGGCCAGGACCTCCGGCAGCACTGGGGTGGGTTCAGGCATCCTCTTCGCCTCCGGCAAGCGCATAACGTGCAGCGGCCATCATAGTTGGCCGCAGGCCGGTGTTTTCACAAAAGGCAAGCAGAAGCGCCTCGTCCGTCATGTAGAACTCCAGAACACCAGCCAGAAAGCCCGGTTCGCTCGCTGCGGTACGAATCATCTCCGGACCAATCCCGGAAAATGCCAGAAACCGGCCAATCAGCTCCGGGTCGCGGCTGAGCTGAAGCAGGGCGTCTGTGGCAATTCCCTGAGCATCTTCAACGGATAATGACTTGCCATGCACTTTTTTCATTGTGTTTTTTTGCCTTTCTGAAACGATTCCGGGTTACAACAAATCTAATGCGGGTGGGGGCAGGGATCTACCGCAGTGGAACACTGGGTTGAGACAATGGGACCGGTCAATGACCGGGCAAAGGGCCGAACTGTATGGCAAAAACCGTGTTGATCGTGGAAGACAACGAGCTGAACATGAAATTGTTTCATGATCTGCTGGAAGCCCACGGCTACAATACCCTGCAAACCCGCACTGGCATCGAGGCTTTACAGCTGGCCCGGGACAATCATCCTGATCTTATTTTGATGGATATCCAGCTGCCGGAGGTCTCTGGCCTGGAAGTCACAAAGTGGATCAAGGAAGATGAAACGATTTCCTCCATACCGGTGATTGCGGTGACCGCCTTTGCCATGAAAGGGGATGAGGAGCGGATCCGCCAGGGCGGCTGTGAAGCCTATATTTCCAAACCGATTTCCGTTGCCAAGTTTTTGGAGACTGTGCGCGCCTTTCTTGGAGAAGCCTGAAAGGGCTGGCGTTGCACAAACGCGACAGAAGCAAGCAAAACGTGGATTTCAACTTACGTTTCAATCTTGGGCTGTCGATTATGGCAAGAATTGCCTATCTTTCGCCGCGTTTGCAGTGTCCGGCACGCTCGTTAAGGTTACAGATTTACTAAAATCAAACTGATTCTGTGCATATTTCACGGAAAATATTGCATTCGACTAACAATAGGGTAGGGTGGCCGCATCTTGGAGAAGCATTGCAAATGTGGCTCCAGTGAATTCTCAAACCTTACGCAAGTAAGGGACAGTATCCCCTCGGAGTGCTCAGGTCCGCCGCATCTCCTGGGTCCGTGGGGCAGGTCGGCAGGGAACCGGTCGATGAGTGGCCTCCTCGAATACCGTGTTCCCGCCGACCACTAATCTCCCCATTCTCCCACCTTTCAGGTCCGCCCGCATCTGCTGATGGCGACTTTTTACCAAGCCGCAATTGATCTTGCCCTATGTGGTGACCTACTTCCGTCCACCGGAGATCGTGGCACCGTTTACCCGGTCAACCAGACCGGGTGGCGCGAGGCGCCTGGCCGCTGAAGGGCAATGGGGCATGAGCAACTGTGCTTGGTCTTAGCCCAGTTGTGTTTCTGGTGGATCTCAAGACCGGTTTATCAACAAAAAACCCGCCGGGGCGGCGGGTTCTTGCAAGCGGTCAAAAAGCCAAACCTTATTTGATTTTGGCTTCCTTGAATTCCACATGCTGCTTTGCGACGGGGTCGTACTTCCGCTTCACCATTTTTTCGGTCATCGTGCGGGAGTTCTTCTTGGTGACATAGAAGTAACCGGTGTCCGCCGTGGAGAGGAGCTTGATCTTGATTGTTGTCGCCTTGGCCATGGCCTTGGATCCTGTTCTCTGTTGTCGGGCAAAGGGTTCTCATGGCCAGATTGGCTGGCGAGGAATCTGCCCCAATGTCTGAAATCAGCGCGCAACCTACTCATCGCAGCGTGAAAGTCAAGCGATTGCTTGTTCCTGCGGTGGAAATAGGGACAGAAAACCGCAGGCTCCTGCATCTTGACGGTTCAAAGGTCTCGTGCCCGGTGCCCGGCTAAAGAAGCGCACGCACAAAGGCGCCATTCCGGAAGAAGTAATACGGAACGTCCGTGTCCGGCGACAGGTCCGGATCAACGGAGAGCCGCTCTTCCAGGTCGCTCAGGATCTTGGTGGTGATCAGCGGCAATTCCTTGGCGCGGGCCTCGTCAAAAGTCAGCCAGGCGCAATCTTCAAGCTCTCCGGAGGGGCCTGTGCCCTCCGGCAGCCTGTCGGCAATGGCATCGGACCAGACGGCCAGAAACCGCGTATCAAAGCGCCGGGGCCTCTGGGGCGGGGTGATTGCCCGGGCAATCATGCGCAGGCCCCCTAGGTCCGGCTGAATGCCCCGTGAGGCAAAGGCATCGAAGCCTGTCCCCAGCCGCAGCGGGCTGTCCTGGTGTTTTGTGCCCACAAACAGCCCGGCTTCCTCATAGGTTTCCCGGATGGCAGCCAGGGCAAAGGCGCGCACACGAGCCGGGGACTTGCCGTTTTTCAGGTCCCGGGACAGTCTGGCTTCCACATCCGGGTGATAGGGGCGGACATAGCCAATGCGCGAATCTCCCGGATCGACCCGGCCGCCTGGAAAAACAAATTTGCCTGGCATGAAGGTGTGCCGCTGATGCCGGCGGCCCATCATCAGCCGCACTGTGCCATCGGCATCCCGGTCCAGCACCAACAGCGTTGCCGCGTCTTTCGGCCGGATATAGGGGTAATTTCCAGCCTTTTCGTCCTTGGCCAGCTGTTTTTCAAACTGTCCGCTCATGACGTCCTGTCCGGGTTTGCAGGGACCGCCGGGAAGTCGTCTTCCGCGTCCGGATCGAACCCGTGCATATAGAGCGCCCATTGCAGGGCCACGAGGGCTCCCTTGATCGGACGCATCAGGGAAAGGGTAAGAAGCAGCGTCAGCGGGATCCAGATCGTCATATGCAGCCAGATCGCCGGATGCCACAGCATCTCAACCGCCAGCAGGGCGGGGATGATGATATGGCCAACAATGGTGATGGTGAAATAGGGCGGGGCGTCATCGGCCCGGTGATGGTGGAAGGCCTCGCCGCAGGCCGGGCAGGCATGGCGGGTTGTCAGAAACCCTTCCAGAAGCGGCCCTTGGCCGCAATTCATGCATCTGTTGCTGGCCCCGCGCAGCATCGCCGGAAGGACGGGGCGTTGAGGTTTTTCTGGCTGGTCCGCCGGAGATTGAAGCCCGTCTTTCACATCATATCGAACCGTCACTTGGACCTCCTGCGCCCCTTGTTGCTGGAGGAGGTCCTGGTTCGCCCGCCCTTTGGCGGGGCCCGCCGCGCCTTTGGCGCAGCCTTGCGGATCTTCTTGCCGGCGATCCGTCCGTGACTGAGAAGCTCGAATGTCAGCGCCCCGGCAAAGGGTGCAGCTTCCACCAGACTGACCTCCACTTGATCCCCAAGTTGGTAGGTCTCGCCGGTTTTGTCACCTATGAGGGCATGCGACCCTTCGTCATAGCGGTAATAGTCAAGGCCGATCGTGGACGCGGGTACAAATCCGTCGGCGCCCGTGTCCTTCAACCGGATGAACAGGCCGGATTTCACCACTCCGGCAATCCGTCCCTGAAAGGTCGCCCCGATCCGGTCACTCATCCAAAGGGCGATCAGCCGGTCAATTGTGTCCCGTTCGGCCAGCATGGCCCGCCGTTCAGCGCCGGAAATTTCCGCACCGATGGTCTCCAGCTTGCTCTCGATGCCGTCAGGCAGCCCGTCCTTGCCAAGGCCGAGCGCGGAAATCAGGCCCCGGTGCACGATCAAGTCGGCATAGCGGCGGATCGGCGAGGTGAAATGGGCATAGCGTCGCAGATTGAGCCCGAAATGACCGATATTCTGAGGCGTATATTCGGCCTGGGCCTGGCTGCGCAGCACAACTTCATTGACCAGATGGGCCTGAGGCGTGTCCTTGACCTTCGCCAGGATGCCGTTGAAGACAGACGGGCGCAGGCCGCCGGAGGATGGCAGTTTCATGTTCAGCGTCGACAGGAAATCCTTCAGGCTTTCCAGCTTCTCGGGGGTCGAGGCATCATGGACACGGTAGAGCAGGGGGCTCTTGTTCTTTTCCAGGGTTTCGGCGGCGGCCACATTCGCCTGGATCATGCATTCTTCGATGAGCTTGTGGGCGTCGAGCCGCTCGGGCACGAAGACGTGGTCGACCATGCCGTTTTCGGTCAGCTTGATCTTGCGCTCCGGCAGATCCAGCTCCAGCGGTTCGCGGGCATCCCGGCCGGCCTTCAGGACCCCATAGGCGGCCCAGAGCGGCTTCAGCACGCCATCAAGCAGCGTTTCCGTCTTTTCATCCGGCAGGCCGTCAATGGCCTTCTGAGCCTGCTGATAGGACAGTTTCGCTGCCGAGCGCATCAGGACCCGGTGGAAGCTGTGGCTGAGCTTGCGTCCCGTCCTGTCGAAGACCATGCGCACGCCCAGCGCAGGTTTGTCCTCCTTTTCGCGCAGAGAGCATAGCTGGTTGGAAATGCGCTCCGGCAGCATCGGGATCACCCGGTCGGGAAAATAGACCGAATTGCCGCGGATATTGGCTTCCCGGTCCATGGGCGAGCCGGGGGTAACATAATGGGCCACATCGGCAATGGCGACATAGACCACATGGCCGCCCTTGTTGCCGGGACCGTCGTCGGGCTCGGCAAAGACCGCGTCATCATGGTCCTTGGCGTCGGCCGGATCGATGGTGATCAGCGGGATCTGGCGCCAGTCCTCCCGTTTGCCGAGTTTTTCGACGGGCTTGGCGGCCTCTGCCTGAGCTTCGACTGCATTTGGAAAGACGTGCGGAATACCATGTGAATGCAGCGCGATTTCCGAAACCGCCTTTTCGGACTTCATTGATCCGAAGCGCTCAACAATGGCGGCGCGCGGATGGCCGTAGCGGCCGGAGCGGGAGATCTGGACACTGACCAAGTCGCCGTCATCGGCCTCTTTCAGGTCCGTCGGGTCCACATCCAGTTCGCGCTGTTTCCGGTCGATGGGCTCCAGATAGGGGGGGCGGTTGCCGCCCCGCTTGCGCAGAATGCCCAAAATGGCGCCCTGCTTCTTTTCCAGCACCTTGATGACCCGGGCCACATGGTCGGCCTCCGGGCCGGGCTCGGCTTCGGCAAGACGGATCAGCGCCCGGTCACCAACGCCCGGTTGAGTGGCCTTGGTCTTGCCGGTCAGAACCAGAATTTTGGGTGGGGGGCCAGCCTCTTCGTCCCAGTCCAGCGGGGTTGCCAGCAGCTCCCCGTCACTGTCCCGGCCAATCAGACCGGCGACAAAGACAGGCGGCAAATCTCCCGGGCGGAGCATGCGCTTGTTGCGCTTTTCAACCAGACCTTCGTCGGCAAGGTCCTTCAGCATCTTTTTCAGATGAATGCGGGCGCCGCCTATGATGCCGAAATGGCGGGCGATTTCCCGCTTGCCGGCCCGGCCTGGATTGTCGGCCACAAAGGCAAGAATGTCCTCACGGGAGGGCATCTCGCCGGGCACTTTGCTGTGTTTGCGTTTGGTGTGTTTACGGGTGTTCAGTTTTTTGGCGCTCAAGTCGCATCATCCCAGGGAACCTCTTCCGACGACGTGTCCACCTTGGCTTTGGCGGATTTCGCCGCAGCCGTCTTCTTTGCCGCAGCCTTTTTGGTTGCGGGCTTTTTTGTCTTTGTGTCGTCTGTGCCGGTTTCCGCCTTGGCCTTATTGGCCGTTGTCTTCTTGGCAGCCGGTTTCTTTGAGGCCGCCTTTTTCTTGGTACCGCCCTTGGCGGCCTTGGCCGCGATCAATTCCAGTGCCTGTTCCAGGGTCACGGCTTTCGGGTCCGTCTCCTTCGGCAGGGTCGCGTTGATCTTGCCATGTTTGACATAAGGCCCGTAGCGCCCGTCATAGACATTCACCGGCCCGCCTTCTTCCGGATGCTCGCCGAGTTCTTTCAGCGGGGTTGCCGCCGCGCCTCGGCGGCCGCCGCCCTTGGCTCGCTTTTCCGCCAGGGCATCCACCGCCCGGTTGATCCCGACAGAGAATACCTCGTCCGGAGAGGACAGGTTGGCATAGGTGCCTTCGTGCAGCACAAACGGGCCATAGCGGCCGATTCCTGCGGTAATCATCTTGCCGTCTTCGGGATGCAGGCCGACCTCTCGGGGCAGCGAAAGAAGCTGCAGGGCCTTGTCCAGATCCATGTCCGGCGCGGACCAGCCCTTGGGTAGGGAGGCCCGTTTCGGCTTGGCTTCTTCACCCAGCTGCACATAGGGGCCAAACCGGCCGGTGCGCAGCGACACATCCAGCCCGGTTTCCGGATCGGTGCCGAGCACTTTCGGGCCTTCATCGGCCTCTGCGCCATCCCCATTGGGTTTGCCGAGCTGGCGGGTGTAGCCGCATTCGGGGTAGTTGGAACAGCCGATAAAGGCGCCCCAGCGGCTGACCTTCAAAGACAGCTGGCCGCTGTCGCAGCTCGGGCATTTGCGGGCGTCCGACCCGTCTTCCTTTGGGGGGAAGATATGGGGGCCCAGCAATTCGTTCAGATTGTCGATGACTTCGGAAACACGCAGATCCTTGATCTCGTCAACCGTGCCGGAAAAGCTGGTCCAGAAGTTGCGCAGAACCTCCAGCCAGGACAGTTCACCGGCGGAAATCTTGTCGAGCTGCTCTTCCAGGCTGGCAGTGAAATCAAATTCCACATAGCGCTGGAAAAAGCTTTCCAGAAACGCGGTCACGATCCGGCCCTTGTCCTGGGGAACCAGCTGTTTTTTGTCGAGCTCGACATAATCGCGGTCGCGCAGGGTCTGCAGCGTGGAAGCATAGGTGGACGGGCGGCCGATCCCCAGCTCTTCCATCTTCTTCACAAGGCTTGCTTCCGTATAGCGCGGCGGCGGCGTCGTGAAATGCTGGCTGGCCTCAATCGCTTCTTTTTCGCCGTCAATGGCAGCCGCCGTCAGGGCCGCGCCTTCATCAACGGCGGGCAGGCGGCGGGAATTTTCGTCTTCCTCGTCATCGCGGCCTTCCTGATACAATGCCAGAAAGCCGTCAAAGCGGACAACGGAGCCAGTGGCGCGCAGATTGGCCCTTTTGCTGGAGCCATCTGCAAGAATTTCAATGGTTGTGCGTTCCAGAACCGCCGATTCCATCTGCGAGGCCATGGTCCGCTTCCATATCAGCTCATAGAGCCTTGCCTGATCCGGATCGAGGAACCTTGCCACATCCTTCGGGCGGCGGGACAGGTCCGTCGGCCGGATCGCCTCGTGGGCCTCTTGTGCGTTTTTTGCCTTGGACGAATAAACGCGCGGCTTTTCAGGAACGTATTTGTCGCCAAAATCCTGACCGATCACGGAGCGGGCGGCTGCGATGGCCTCTCCGGCAATCTGGACCCCGTCCGTTCGCATATAGGTGATCAAGCCGGAGGTTTCGCCGCCAATGGAGATGCCTTCGTAGAGCTTTTGCGCCACCTGCATGGTCCTTGAGGCGGCAAAGCCGAGTTTGCGCGAGGCTTCCTGCTGCAGGGTGGAGGTGGTGAAGGGGGCGGCGGGATTGCGCTTGGCCGGTTTGGAGGCGACGCTGTCCACGGTGAAGCTGGCGCTTTCCAGCATCGTCTTGATGGTGCTGGCTTCGGCCTCCGTGCCAATGTCGTGGCGGCCGATCTTGCGGCCTTCAAATCCGGTCAGCCCGGCCTGGAACAGGTCTCCGGCCGGGGTCTTCATATTGGCGAAGATCGACCAGTATTCCTGAGGCTGGAACACTTCGATTTCCATTTCCCGGTCGCAGATCAGCCGCAGGGCAACCGACTGAACCCGTCCGGCGGAGCGGGCGCCGGGCAGTTTGCGCCAAAGAACCGGCGAGAGGGTGAAACCCACCAGATAGTCGAGGGCGCGGCGCGCCAGATAGGCGTCAACCAGGGGCGTGTCCAGCTGGCGCGGATTGTCCATCGCATCCAGGATCGCCTTCTTGGTGATCGCGTTGAACACAACGCGCTCGACCTGCTTGTCCTTCAGCACCCGCTTTTTTTGCAGGACTTCCAGAACATGCCACGAAATCGCCTCTCCTTCGCGGTCGGGGTCAGTTGCCAGAATGAGGCGGTCGGCATCCTTGACCGCATTGGCGATTTCGCTGAGCCGTTTCTGGGACTTGCTGTCCACTTGCCAGCTCATGGCGAAATTGTCGTCCGGCTGCACCGAGCCGTCCTTGGGGGGCAGGTCGCGCACATGACCATAAGACGCCAGGACCGTGTAGTCGGAGCCGAGATATTTGTTGATCGTCTTGGCTTTCGCCGGCGATTCCACAATGACGACGTTCATTCTTACCCAAATTTTTTTTGCCGGAAACGGAGCCCCCGTCCGGTGAAGAAGGAGATTTGACAGGCGCAGACGATCACGGATCATGCGCCGACTGTCAAATGGACCTTTGTCTTGCTGCGGTCAAGTGACCATCTCATACCGCAAGTCTGTGCGGTAAAAATCCTTGTTGCATGGGCCCGGCAAGGCATGCAAGCCCCACCCGGTCGCCGTCAACATCCAAGGCTGGATGCGGCCGGAGCCTATCACAGGGATCCGTCATGGGCGGCCATTCAGCCGGAAATGGGGCACGCTCACATCAGGAGGGAAATCTTTTGCCCGCCATGGCGGTCGAGCCGCCCGGCAAGTTCCAGTTCCAGGAGGATGACATTGACCGCGCGGGCTTCGGCCCCTGTAAAGCGGATCAGTTCATCCAGTTCCATGGGGGTGGGGCCGAGTGCGTCCAGAACGAGATCCCGTAAGGTCTCGTCGCCGTCCGCTTGCGGCGCCTCTGGCATCAGCGGGGGCAGGGGACGCTCCGGCTCCGTGATGCCGCTGAACAGGGGCAGGTCCGGCTCAAGCCGCCCGGCCAGGCCCTCCAGCACATCGTCTGCAGATCTGGCCAGAACCGCCCCTTGCCGGATCAAGCTGTTAGCGCCTTCAGAGCGGGGATCAAGCGGCGACCCGGGCACGGCATAAATGTCCCGGTTCTGCTCCAGCGCGTAGCGGGCAGTGTGCAGGGAGCCGGAAGCCTTGGCGGCCTCGATCACGACAACGCCGAGAGAAAGGCCCGAAATCAGCCGATTGCGCCGGGGAAAATCCCGGCCGCGCGGTTTCCAGCCAAAGGGCATCTCGCTGATGGCCGCGCCGCCTGCGTCCAGAAGGGCTGCAAGCAGCCGGTCATGTTCTTGCGGGTAAAGCACATTCAGACCGCCCGCGAACACCGCCACCGTGCCGGTGGCAAGGGCTTCCTCGTGGGCGCTGGCGTCAATGCCCCGGGCAAGTCCTGAGGCAATGGCAAAGCCTTCCGCGCCAAGACCGCGGGCGAAAGCGGCGGCGAGCTTGCGGCCGGACAGCGAAGCGTTGCGCGCCCCGACGATGGCGGCCATGCGCGTGTTTTGAAGCGCACCGCCCCCTTTGACGGAGAGCAGGGGCGGCGGGCTGTCGATGTGTCTGAGATGTGGCGGGTAGTCTGCTTCGCCCAGGGCCACCAGACGGGCGCCAAACCTCAGATGGGCCTCCATCTCGGCGGCCGCTTCTTCTTCTGGGCACAGCCGGTAGCTTTTCTTGCCGCCGCGTTTGGACAGATCCGGCAGAAGGTCCAAAGCGCGCTCTGCAGAGCCGGCATGGTTCAGAAGATCACGGAAGGTGGCCGGGCCGATATGTTCAGAGCGAATCAGGCGCAGCCAAGCCAGACGCTGGTTGTCGGACAGGCTGCGCGTCTGAGCGGCGAGGGGAGCTGTCATGAGCCTCCGTTGCCCGGATCGGCTTCCGCGTCTGTGCCTGCTGCCGGTGTGGCTTTGGAGCCGATGCGGCTTTCCTCGCCGCGCATGAGACGGCCGATATTCTCATGGTGCTTGGCCCATAGCAAAACGGTCATCACCATGGCCATTTCTGCCAGCTCCACCTTGTGGAAAAGAATGTAAAGCAGCAGCGGAGTGACGAGGCTTGCCGTCAAGGCGGAGAGGGAGGAGTAGCGCAGGCTGACAGCAACCCCGATCCAGACCGCAAGAAAGATCAGCCCGGCGGGCCAATAAAGCCCAAGTAGAATCCCGATATAGGTGGCCACCCCCTTGCCGCCCTTGAAACCGAGCCAGACCGGAAAAAGGTGGCCGAGAAACGCGCCAAGACCCGCCACCAGGGCCATTTGGCCGCCGAAGAAATGCCCGGCAATCAGAACCGCCGCCGTCCCCTTCAGCGCATCGCCCAAAAGCGTTGCCGCAGCTAGGGATTTGCGCCCGGTTCTCAAAACGTTGGTCGTACCGATATTGCCCGAGCCGATGTCTCTTATGTCGCCGAGCCCGGCCAGTTTCGTGAAGATCAGGCCAAAAGGAATTGAGCCGAGAAGGTAGCCGAGAAAAAGGGCGGCAAGATAGAAGAGCCAGGCAAGCTCCCAGCCGGTCGGATCAGTCACGCGGAATGTCTCCTTTGCCGGCTCTTATGCCAGCTTCCAGATTTCTGATGCGGCACTGTAGCGATGCGGATTGGAGGATCAAGTCCCGGGTCGTGAAAAGCTATGTCGAAGACGGAAGGAGAACTACTCTCCAAGATCGTTTTGCTGGTTGAGGTCGCGTGCGTGTCAGAGGCCTATCGGGCAATCCACAAAGGTTTCAGGCCGTTCTCGGCATGCCAAACGGAAACCGGATGCAGGCTATCAGGCTGCCCGCATCCGGCCGAAAAGCTATGCTTGGTTTTCAGGCGCTGCCGTTAGGCCGTTGCGGCGGTCCGTTTGCGGCGCCGGGCAACAAGGCCGAGGCCTGCGAGTGCCGATCCGAACAGGAGCGCACTGGCCGGAAGCGGGATCGAGGCGACGAGCTGGTCATAGGTGAGCGTTCCATCCTTGAACTGGAAGCTCTCCCAGGAGGTCAGACGCAAGGTCGCGTCTCCGCCAAGGCCAAGAACCTGCAGGATCAGCGCGCCGTTATCCAGCCAGACCCCCAGAATGTCGCTGGTCAAAAGCCCCAGGAACCAGACATCATCTTCGCCTTCACCGCCGTCAAACAGCGCGCCGCCTGCGAAGAACCCGACGGGCAGGTCGAAAAAGTCGGCGTCAAAAACCAGCGAGTCGTTGCCGGTGCCGAAATCGGCGCCGCCGATGACCTTGCTGCCCTGCAGATTGATCAGCGCGTCTTCTCCGCCGCCCAGATAGAGCGCGGTGCCGCTGGTGCCTTCAAGGGTGCCGAAATTGGCAATGACCTGGCCTTGCGTGTCCGCATCATCGGTGTTGACGGCGATTGTGCCGGTAATCAGTCCCAAATTGTCAACAATAGACCCTTCCGAGCCCGGGTCGAAGTCAATGGCCGAATTGGTGGTGGAACGGATCTCACCAGTATTGAGGATATACCCGCTGTCGATATCAATCGCGTCCTGAGCTTCCAGAGAGGGATCGGCCGCCAGATCAGCTGCGGTCTGAGTGTTGGCGATCAGGCCATGGTTTTCGATCGTGGCCTTTTCACCCACCTGAACCGCATCGTCGAAGGCAAGGATCTCGCCGTAGTTGACGACTTCTGCGAAATCGCCGGCCTCAATGGCCTCGTTCGTGGACGATTGGATCACGCCGGTGGTCTCATTGGTGATTTTGGCGCCGTCCCCATTGGCGTCAATGGCCTTTTCCACGGCGGAAATGGTTCCGGCGTTTTGCACCGTCAGATCATCGCCCCCCTGAATGCCCTCATCCTGGGTTTCGATCAGTGCGCCTGCCGTGTTTTCTACGGTCAGATCCGTGCCGCTGCCCACATTGACAGCTCGGTCGTCGGTCTTGATGGTGCCGCTGTTGATGATCTGAACTTCGTTGGCGTCGCTATCGTCTTCGTTTTCGCCAACAATGCCCTGATCCTGTGCCGTGATCAGGCCGGTATTGACCACTTTCAGCTTGTTGCCGCCGACAATGGCTTCATCCCCGCCGGCAATCGTGCCGTTGTTGTTGACCGTGTTGTTCTCGTCTTTCAGCTTGATCGCGTCGTCGCCGGATGCCGTGGTGTCCAGGGTTGCACCTGTTTCGACATTCACCGTGACTTTCTTGCTGCCATCATTGAGGGCGCGCGTTTCAATGGCGTCCGGTCCGTCGAACACATCTGTGGCCGAACAGGTGACGGTATCGCCGCTGCCCGGAGACAGGTCGTCACAATCGGCATGCGCCAAACTCGCAAAAGAAAAAGGAACAGCCGCGAGCGCAACCGTCATCAAAAGACGTTTCATCAGAACCCCCAAAGTTAATAAAGTGTTTCAATAATCAGGCGAGATGACATTTATATGTCAAAATGACGATGCCGTCTGGGAGATGATGCAGCGGCAAAAATTAATTGGGACCGGGCAATTCTTGGAACGCCCGGCCGGGCTCGCCTGCCTGCCGGCAGACGCTCAAATGCTTCCAGACTGCCGCTATTGGCGAAACGGTTCCTCAGCGGGACAGCTTGTACTTTTCCGCTTCCACGACAAGCGGACCAAATGGCGCTGTGATGCTGGCCCGCAGAGGCACCAGGAAAGGCGTCTTGCCAATCTGGCCCAGCCAGATCTCCAGCGACTTGTTTTTGGCCAGTTGCTGAATGGTTTTGCGTTTCGGCCGGTGTCCGGAGACCGGTTCATAGCGGGCCCGGCAGACCAGTACCTTGCCCTTGAAACGGCCATCGCTGGTCCGGGTCTCACGCTTGCTCTTGTAGCTCAAATGCACATCATAGCGCTCCTTGCCATCATAGAGCCGGAGCGTGCGGTCGCAGCTTTCCGCGGCAAGGCCCTTGGGGGCGGGAAACACGGCCGCCGTCAACGGGTCCAGCACATTGGCCAGATGAGCGGCGGTCACCTTGACCCGCTCGTTCATCCGGTCCTGGGGGGGATTTACCGCCACCTTGTCGATTGACCCGTTCTTGAGCTGTATGGAGACCGTGCCGCTGTCATCATCGCTGGTCATCTTGAGATCATAGTCTTGCGGTGTCAGAGCGCCGCCCTCAAGGCTACCGCGCACGGTGACCGATCCCTTGCCGTTTGAAACCAGCTTGCCAAACGCTGCCGTGCCGCCCTTGGCCGAAAGGGCATAACTATCCTTGTCAAAATCGATGGTTACAGTGCCCGATCCGATGGGCAGGCCCACCGCATAGAGCTTGTATTTGATGTAAAGGTCGGCGGCCTCTGCCCGGCTGAGGCTCAGAGCAAAGGCAAAGAGGACAAGAAGGGTCGGACGCATGCGGGCTCCTCAGGTATGAGTGGCAGCGCCTCAAAGTGGCGCTGCGGATCAGAGGGCCCGATAAAGCCCGGCACCGCCTGAATGCAGCCTGAACGCCCCATTTATCTGCGGTCCAGCCTGTGCCCAGGCAAATCCGGCGGTGTGCCGGAGACCGCTTATGCGTAAGAATAGACGACTTTGCCGCCAACAACCGTGTGCAGCACCCGGCCCGAAAAGCGTGCATCCTCGAAGGGGGAGTTTTTCGAGCGGGAGCGGATCGCGCTTTTCTCCAGAACCCAGGGCCGGTCCGGATCAAACACGGCAATATCCGCCGGAGCGCCCTTGGCAAGCCGTCCAGTCTCAAGCCCGAGCCGGTCTGCAGGGTTCGCTGTCAGGGTCCCGAGCAGGGTGGTGAGGTCAACCTGGCCGGAATGATGAAGACGCAAAACCGCCGCCAGCAGTGTCTCCAGGCCGATGGCCCCGTCTTCAGCCTCCGCCCAGGGGTGCCGCTTGGTTTCCACGTCCTGCGGGTCATGGTTGGAGCAGATGATATCGATGGTGCCGTCGGCGACAGCTGCGATCATCGCCTGCCGGTCGTCTTCATCGCGCAGCGGCGGAGACATTTTGAAGAAGGTGCGGTAGGCGCCGATATCATTTTCATTGTGGGTCAGATGGTTGATCGAGAGCCCGGCCGTGATGTCGAGCCCCCGGTCTTTTCCGGTGCGCACCGCTTCTGCGCTGTCGGAGGTCGAAATCAGGTTTGCGTGGTATTTGCCCTTGGACATGCCCACAAGGCGCAGGTCCCGCTCCAGCATGATGATTTCCGCCTCGCGCGGCACGCCGGACAAACCTTTCCAGCTGGCATTCAGCCCCGCATTCATCACGCCGCCCGCCAGATCCGGGTCTTCGGTGTGGTGAATGACCAGCGCGTCGAAATCGCGGGCATAGGTCATTATACGGCGCATCACCTGGGCGTTTTTGACCGAGGCATGGCCGTTGGTGAACGCAACTGCCCCGGCTTCCTGCAACAGCCCGATTTCCGACATTTCAGACCCCTTGAGGCCCTTGGTCAGAGCGGCCAGGGGATGCACATTCACAATGGCCGTATCCCGCGCCCGGCGCAGGATGAAGTCGACCAGGGCAGGATCATCGATCACCGGATCTGTATCCGGCATGGTGCAGATCGTGGTGACGCCGCCTGCGGCCGCCGCCTGGGAGGCGCTGGCCAGGGTCTCGCGGTGCTCGGCTCCGGGCTCGCCCACCGACACGCACATGTCGATCAGGCCGGGGCAGGCAATGGCGCCCTTGCAGTCAATAATGTCGGCGCCATAGGGCGCGCCCTGGTTGGCGGCCGCCGGACCGGCTTCCAGAATGGTGCCGTCGGCAATGATGATCGAGCCAGGCGCATCCAGCCTGCGGACCGGGTCAATCACCCGGGCGTTGGACAGGACCAGAGGTTTCGGGGTGTCGAGTGCCACTTTGTCTATCCTCTGAAGCCTTAGTTGTTTGGCAGGTTGGCGGCGAGCGCCTCAAGAACCGCCATGCGCACGGCGACCCCCATTTCCACCTGTTCGCGGATCAGGCTCTGCGGACCGTCGGCGATGGAGGCGTCAATCTCCACGCCCCGGTTCATGGGCCCTGGATGCATCACCAGAACATCCTCCTTCGCGTGGGAGAGCTTGTCCGCATCAAGGCCATAGTAGTGGTAATACTCGCGCACCGAGGGAATGAAGGCCCCGTTCATGCGCTCCCGCTGGAGCCGCAGCATCATGACGATGTCCGCACCTTTCAGGCCCTCGCGCATGTCGTTGAAGACTTCGACCCCCATCTTGGCAATGCCGGAGGGCAGAAGCGTGGAGGGGGCAACCGCCCGGACCCGTGCGCCCAGGGCGTTCAGCAGGATGATGTTGGAACGGGCCACCCGGGAATGGGCAATGTCACCGCAGATCGCGACCGTCAGCCGGGCGATCTTGCCCTTGTGCCGGCGGATGGTCAGGGCATCGAGCAGGGCCTGGGTCGGGTGTTCATGCGGGCCGTCACCGGCATTGACCACGGAGCAGCCCACTTTGCGTGCCAGAAGATGCACGGCACCAGCTGCGTGGTGGCGCACCACAAGAAGATCCGGATGCATGGCGTTGAGCGTGGCAGCCGTATCGATCAGCGTTTCGCCCTTTTTTACCGAAGACTGGGACACCGCCATGTTCATGACATCCGCGCCGAGCCGCTTTCCGGCCAGCTCGAACGAGCTTTGGGTACGGGTGGAGTTTTCGAAAAAGAGGTTGATCTGGGTCCGGCCCTGCAGCACATGCTTGCGCTTGCTGATCTGCCGGGAAACCTCGACGGCTTCCTCGGCCCTGTCCAGAAGGCCCAGAATTTCATGGGGGTGAAGACCCTCTATGCCCAGCAAATGACGATGGGGAAAAGGGTTGTCTCGATGGGTGTCTGTCGCGGTCATCGAGACCATCCCTATAGGGGGAATCGGGCCGGGGCACAAGATGCGATTTTACCTTCTGCCCGCTGTCCACATCACGCATGGGAGGAGGTGCAGGTATTTGATCAAATGGACAAATTTAAGGGTGTGCCGGTGGCAGATCAGGTCAGCAGCAGCAGGGCAAGCGGCAGCGTTCCGGTGGCGGCCAGGGTCTGCAGTGTGATGATTTCCGCCATCAGTTTCGCATCGCCGCCCATTTGCCGGGACAGTAGATAGGAATTGCTGGCACAGGGCACGGCCGTGGCGATGATGATCACCGAAAGCGCGGGGCCGGTCACCCCGAACAACCAGGAAAATCCGAACGCCACAAGCGGCATCAGCACGGGACGCAGAAAGGTGCCAAGCGTGAGCGCAGGCCCCGGTTTGCGCAGGGAGTTGAGGTCGAGACCAGCGCCAACACAGATGATGCCAATGGGCAGGGCCGCGCGCGCGAAAATCTCCAGTGTATCGGCGACGGTGCCGGGCAGGGACAAACCGCTGAGATTGAACAGCACTCCTGCACCAATCGAGACGATGAACGGGTTGGTGTAAAGATCCCGCATCACCTTGGCGCCGCTGGGCGCGGTGCCGCTGGCATAGTGGGAGAGCACCAGAACGCACATGACATTCAGAACCGGGATCATGAACACGATCGCAACCGCCAGAAGGGCGAGCCCGGTCTCTCCGGCGATAGTGTTCGCCAGCGCCAGCGCGATCATGGCGTTCCAGCGCAGGGTTCCCTGAAAGATCGAGGTGAAGCGCACGGCGGGGATGTCATAGCGGCGCTCCAGCAGCGGGCGCAACAGCAGCAGCAAGCCAGTGACGGCGGCGAGCGTGCTCAACAGGGCGGCGCCCATGTCGAGGGTCGGAAAACTGGAGAAATCCGCCTGGGAGATCGTGCGGAACAGAACCGCCGGAAAAAGCACGATATAGGCGAGCTTCTCAACACCGCGCCACTGTTCGCCGGTGATCAGGCCGGTTCGGGCGATCAGGTAGCCGCAGGCAATCACAAGGATGACCGGTGCGAGGGCCGCGAGGGTGGTCAGCATCAGAGCGTGCTTTCAAACATCCAGGATCAGCGTCTGTCCAGAAACCCGAGCCGGTCGAGAAACCCTTGCAGGATGAACGCAGCGGCCATCTTGTCGACGACCTCGGCCCGCTTGGCCCGGCTGGAATCAGCCTCCAGAAGCGTGCGCGTCACAGCGGCGGTGGACAGGCGCTCATCCCAATAGGTGACCGGCAGATCGGTTTTCTGGGACAGATTGCGGGCAAAGGCCCGGGTGGCCTGGGCGCGAGGGCCTTCGCTGCCATCCATGTTGAGCGGCAGGCCCAGCACAAGCCCGCCGACGCCTTCGCGGGCGCACAGGGCCAGAAGATATTCCGCATCCAGCGTGAATTTCTTGCGCCGGATGGTTTCCATCGGTGTCGCGATGCCGCGCCCGAGATCGGACAGGGCAAGGCCAATGGTCTTGGTGCCCAGATCAAGACCGATCAAACGGCTGTTCGCGGGCAGGACTGCGACAAAATCTTCAAGGGAAAGTGCGGGATCATGTGCCATTGGCGCGCTTTATCAGGCCCCATGGAAAAAGGCCAGATCGATCTTGCGTTCAAAGCAGCCGCGGACAGGCAGCCTGCGCTTGCGGTTTCCGCTTCGGGGCCTATGCTCCGGGTCCGGTTCTGATGTTCTTCGGGAGACCCTTCATGAAACTCACCTGGTATGGCCACTCCGCTTTCAAACTGGAATTTGACAAGACGTCCATCCTGATCGACCCGTTCTTGTCGGGCAATCCATCCTTTCCGGACAGCCTGTCAGTGGAGCAGGTGGCCGAAGGCGTCACCCATGTGGTCCTGACCCATGGTCATGACGATCATATAGGGGATTCCATCGAGATTCTGCGCAAGACAGGCGCGCAGCTTACCTCCAATTTCGAGATCTGCATGTGGGCCAACCGGCAGGGTGTGGAGAATTTCAACCCAATGAACAGCGGCGGGCTTGTGGATACGGGCACGTTCAAGATCGGACTGACCCGGGCCGAACATTCGTCCTCCAAACAGGGCGACGGCGAGGCAATCTATCTTGGCAATCCGCACGGCGTCATCCTTGAAGTGCCGGGCGAGAAGGTGATCTACCATATGGGGGACACGGATATCTTCACCGACATGTCCCTGATCAACGAGATCTACCGGCCGAAAATCGGCCTGGTCCCCATTGGCGACCGGTTCACCATGGGCGGCAAGGTGGCTGCCATGGCCTGCAGCCGGTTTTTCGACTTCGACACGATTGTTCCCTGTCACTATGGAACCTTTCCGCTGCTCGACCAGAGCGCGGACACGTTTGTGTCAGCCCTCGGGGAGGATGGCAGCAAGGTGGCGGCCATTGCACCGGGCGCCGCGCTGGAGTTTTAAGCGCACCTCGCTCCAAAAGCACGGCGTGACGCCGCAGACGGACCGTTTTTCGAAGACCGGCGGGCATTTGTGCCCGCCGGTCTTTCATTTCGGGCACCCGGCCTCAAACATGGACAAAATTTAACGGACTTCAGCGGTTCATGACCAAAGTTTCACGAGAAATGGCGGCCATGCGACTTATGTGACGGTTTGATGGCGCCGGAAAGCGGGATGTTGCCGGTTGAGGGCGCGGCACAAACAGGGTGACAGCATGCGTTTGGTAAAGTCGGACAGTCTCGTTGAAACCGGCCTGAGGGCGGCAGACAATACAATCTTTGAGCAGAACAGGATCTGGGCGCGCTTTGCGAGCGAAAAGCCTGACGTCTCCGCCAGCCTGATGAGGGCCATTCGGGCATTGCATGCCAGGGTGCCGGAGGACAGGCCCTTGTCGGCCCTGTCGATCGGAGCGGGCAGTGAGCCCCAGTTCCGCATTCTCCAGGCCGGGTTTGAGCGGGGGCTTTGGCTTTATGACATTGACGGCGCGGCGCTGGCCTCCTTGAAAGAGCGGCTGGTGCGCCAGCAGCTGGACAATGTGCACCTCGTTCAGGGGGACTATTCAAAGGACTTTCTGACCTCCGAGGTTGCCCGCCAGGCGCTGGCCAGTCTTCTTGACGGGGAAAAGCAGGATCTGATCACCCTGCATCACGCCTTGTATTATGCGCCTGTGTCCACATGGCCAGACCTGATCACGGCCCTTTACGTCCATATCCTTGCTGAAAATGGCGTTATGCACATGGCTTTGATGTCAGCAAGGGAGACCAGACCGCACACGTCGACCTGGCTCTACAATCATTTCGCCGGAAAATTCTTCGGCAGCGCCACAGATCAGGATCTGTTGCAGCTCCGCCAGGACCTGAGTTTGGGCACTGCGCTCAAGGACTGCCAGATTGTCACGGAAAAGAAGGACGTGACCTTCTGGGCCGATGATTTTGAACTGTTCATGTCCGCGGTCTGGATGATCCTGCTGCACCCGCATGCCCATGAATTCAATCTGGAACAGCGTGTGGAAATCACCGAGTTCGTGATCGAGCAGTTCTGGATCCCGCAGCGCCCGCTTGTTCAGGTCCAGGACTATCTGGCCATTCACAAGCTCGGCATTGCGCCCCCAAAAGGTGCCTTTCACGGCAATTACTAGCGCAAAGGCGGGCAGGCACGGCGGGCGGTCAGAGCCGATTCAAGAAGGCCGGGGTCGGCCAGGCATCTGCGGGCATACCAAGTTTCTGCTGCATGTCCTGAACTGCCGCCCGTGTGCCTGATCCCAAAATTCCGTCGATCTTGCCAACGTCATAACCCTTGGCGCGCAGCTTCGTCTGCAGCTGTTTCATCTGTGCGTCGCTCAAGCCCTGGTCTGGATTGCCCGCATCATAGCGCGGGGCTCCGGCCAGGCGTGTTGCAAAATAGGCGGCCGAGGTCGTGTAGATGAAGGACTGGTTCCATTCCAGATAGATGTTGTAATTTGGATAGGCGAGAAAGGCCGGACCCTTGCGGCCCTGGGGCAGCAGAAGCGAAGCCTGAAGATTTGACGAAATCTGCCCCCAGCGCGGTTTGACACCGAGCGCGGCCCATTGGGCTCCTGATTTGGTCTTGCCCAGGCCGCTGTCGGCCCAGTTGAGAGACTGGGGCACACTGACTTCCTGAAGCCACGGCTCATCGCGCTTCCAGCCCAGATGCTCAATGAAGGCGCCTGCGGTGAGAATCGCATCGGGCGCACTTTGTTTCAGGCGCACATGGCCATCGCCATCGCCATCCTGGCCGAATTTGATGATATCTTCGGGAAGCATCTGAACCATCCCGATTTCACCGGCCCAGGCCCCGGTGGTGCGCTGGGGATCCAGATCCCCGTGCTGAACCATTTCGATGGCTGCGATCAGCTGCGGGCGGAACAGTTCCGGGCGGCGGCAGTCATGGGCAAGGGTTGCCAGGGCGTTGACCGTGTTAAAGTCTCCCTGGACAGCACCGTAGTCGGTTTCAAGTGCCCAGAAGGCAGTGATCACCGGGGCGGGCACCCCGTATTGCTGCTCGGTGCGCTGAAAGATACGGGCGTATTTTTTCATGTTCGCCGCACCGTTTTTCATGCGGTAGCTTGAGATGACCCGTTTGGAGAAATCCAGAAAGGTCATTTTGAAGACACCTTGGGACCGGTCCCGTGCAAGAACCTTCTTGTCGATCCGGGCGCCGGCCAGAGTCTTGTCTGCGGCGCGGGCGGACAATCCCTTGGCAACCGCTTCCTGTTTTACACCTGCCAGAAACTGCCTGAAGTCACCACCGCATTGCTGCGCCAGGGCCGCGCTCGAGGTCAGACATAGCCCGGCCGCAAGGGCCACACCAAAAAACGCGGTCGGAAGGGAGGGCGCGAAGGTTTTGCGGCGTGTCATGAATGGGTCCTGTCAGTCTCGAAATTGCTGTCAAGGAGCTCGAGGCCCCTCTCAATCGGGCACAGTTGACGTTGCTTCGCCCGCAAGGTCAACCATTGTGTTTCCTGGCGCGGCCATCATCCACCGGAGGGCTGCGAAACAAGGTTTAGAGCGAATCGCATTTCATCTGATTCGCATTTCGCTGTCTGATATCGAAGCTTTCAAAGCAAAGAGACGAAGCAGTTTGCTCCCGGATATTTACGGCATGTTTTAGTTGCAATCGCCGAAGCTGGAATCGGCTATGATCCCGCCCTCCGGTGTGCGTTTAAAAGGGGAGTTGACGCGCGCTGACGAGCGGCAGCTTGGGGATGGGGCGGGCAGAGGAGCAACGGGGCCAGCCGTGAGGCCGGAGCTTTGCTGAAGGCAAAGTTGATAGGCGGTATCATAAAGCGCTTGCCAGCCGCCCGGCAGCGATCCGAGATTGTTCAGGACGCCAAGGGCACCGCCTGCGCGGGCGCCGCGCGCAGCCCCGGAGTCACCGGGCCATTCACCGCCCAGAACCGACCCGGCCATGCCACCGGATACCGCATCACCCACCACATCCCCGCTGCCCATATGGGCGTTGGCATAATCGGTGGCGTAGATCACGCAATCGGTCCCATCCGCGTGGGCGGCGGCCGGGACCAGCATGACAAGGCTCAATAGGCCGATGCTTGCAGCGACGGTGCTCCGCTCACCCATGTCTGTTCCCCAATCCGGTTGTGCTCACTGGTCCAGCGAGACTAGGCGAGGGGACTTAACAAGCTGATACCTGCCTCACTCGCTGGCTACCTGCGGTTCGGCTTTTTCTATGTATTTCTGGCCGACAAAGCCGATCTTGTCGTTGTATCTCACCCCACACCACCAGGTGCCGCAGTCACTATAGTGGAGGATCGTGTCTTTCGGAATGACGGCAATGATCTCGCCGTCCTGGTTGCCGGTCAGGCGCATGTTGACGGCTTCAAGCGTCCGGCCTGCATTTGGATAGGCCGGGTCGGCGTTGGCAGGTGTCTGCGCTGGCGCAGCTGGGGCGGGTGCAGATTGTGAACGGACCGGGGTTGAGGGGGCCGCTTGCGCAGGCACGGGGGCTGAGGTGGCATCGTCAAGGGAAGACCGGTCCGCAAAGGCGGGGGAAGC
Source organism: Roseibium sp. AWQ4_254 (assembly GCF_056161025.1). Classification (NCBI taxonomy): domain Bacteria; kingdom Pseudomonadati; phylum Pseudomonadota; class Alphaproteobacteria; order Hyphomicrobiales; family Stappiaceae; genus Roseibium; species Roseibium sp. AWQ4_254. Next base: position 80,292 of record NZ_JBSWYH010000007.1, on the reverse strand, counting down.
GGCAATGTCACGCAAGACGTCAGCCGTGCGGCTTGATGGCTCTTGCGAGCGGGAATTTGACGATCCGGCCGGTTGCGCGGGCTGGACCGGCAGGGGGAAGGCCGGTGTGGTGCCGGACCGTGTCTGGGCAGCGTTTTCGGCCTCAAAGGCTGATTTGATCCGGTCTTCCGCCTTGCGCGCCCCACGGGGCGATGCCGGGCTGGGTGCAGCCTCTTCGGCTTGCGCGGCCTGAGCTGTCTGGGTGGTTGCAGCGCTCTGGGCAAAATGAACGGCCGGTCCGGACTGCGTGGTATCTGCAGGCTGGGCCGCTTTAGCCAGGGCCGCTTTTGCAGCGGCAAAGGCGGCGGCCGCACCGGACAAGGCTTCTTCAGCGCTCAGATCGCTGTTCTCCGCTTCGGACTTCAGGAAACTGCCGAGGTCCGTGGTCAGAACGGCGCCGCCAGCAAGGCCAAGGGCCAGGGTGCTGACCACCAGAAACTTGAAGCTTGGCCCACTGCCCAGCTTCGCCTTGCGCTCGCCCGCATCAAGGGCTTCGGGCCGCACCGGCACGCTTTCATATGTCTCTTCATCAGGTTGCTGAAAAACACTGGGAATATAGAACGTCTCGTCGTCGGATGGTTCGTTCAGCTTGGGCTGGCGGCGGGGAACCGGGCGCATGTCCAGCTTGTTGCTGCTCAATTGCAGGATCTTTGCTGCGAGAGCTGCCGGTTCGACCGCCTCAAGAGAGGTCTCGTCTGATTTGGTGTTGCTCAGTCCCAACGGCGGTTCGGTGTACAGAGGCGGAGGGGACCAGAGGTCTTTTGCCTTGCCCGTTTTGAGACCAGACATATTTGGTGCTGATTTGGCACGGAGTTTTTCATCCAGATCGACGGGGGTGGCTGGCGCTGAGACGGAAAACATGTGGCCCTCCTGTTTTACGGTTCGGACAGGTGATTGCGGTGACCTGTCTGGGTTACCTGCACAGTCAACGGGAGAGCTTGCATTCCAATGCGACCGGACACGGGCCGGATTGCGGCGATCCTTGGGAAATTTTATTAAAATATGTCTTGGCTGTGACTTATCCACCACAGGTTTGTCCCCGTTTGCAAATGCCTAACCTGTCTTTGCGATGCTGGACCCGGGATGGAGTGACTCGTGGTTGCGCTTTCGGGACGTGCAGCCGTAACCCTTTGGGGACAAACGGACAGATTGCAATGTTGCATACGCTTTTGCTGAAAACCGCCGGTGCCTTGTCTGCGCTCGTGATTCTGTGCCAGGGCGCGGGCGCGCAGCAGGCCCAGGAACTGAAAGTCGGCTTCATGGCGACCCTGTCCGGCCCGGCTGCCGTCTATGGCGAGCAAATGCGTGACGGCTTTATGCTGGCTGTGTCCCAGTCCCATGGGGCGTTGGGCGGGGTTCCTGCCAATGTGATTGAGGTCGATGACAAGCTGGACCCGGAATATGCGCTTGAACAGGCGACCAAACTGATCAACGAAAACGGTATTGATGTCCTGGTGGGGGTCAACTTCTCAAAGGTCATGCTCGCGATCCACGAAACGGTGGTTCGCTCCAAGACGCTGTTCATAGGTGCGGGCTCCGGTCCGGCCCCGATCGCCGGTCGCATGTGCAACCGGTATTTCTTTTCCACCGCCGCTCAGGATGATCAGGTGCACGAGACCATGGGGCGCTATGCCAGCCTCAAAGGGTATGACCAGGTCGTCACCCTCGCGCCGGATTATGAAGCCGCGCGGGATGTGATTGCCGCCTTTCGGCGCCATTTCAAGGGGCAGATCACGCGGGAAGTCTACACCAAGCTCGGACAGACGGATTTTTCAACGGAACTTAAGGAAATCGGCGCAATCGAACCGGATGCGATCTTTGCCTTCATGCCGGGCGGCATGGGGGTGGAACTGATCCGGCAGTTCCAGACCTCTGGGATGAAAGGTATTGTGCCGTTCCTGTCCACCAGAACACTGAATGCGGTCTCGCTGCCTCACACACAGGAAGCCGGAGAGGGGCTCTTTTCTGCCTCTGTTTGGGCTCCAAATCTGGACAATCCGGCCAACAAACGGTTCGTTCGCGAATTCACGCGCGCCTATGGCTATCCGCCCTCGATTTACGCAGCACAGGGATATGATGCGGCCAAGCTCATCCACTTCGCTTTGGAATTGACCGGCGGTGTGAAGGACCAGGAAGCGCTCTTGTCGGCGATCAGCGCGGCGCCTTTTGAAAGTGTCCGTGGGGATTTCCGGTTCAACTCCAACCAGTTTCCGATCCAGGATTTTTATCTGGTGGAGGGGGTGCGCCGGACCAGCAAGCTCTACGAGATGGAGGCGATTGCCCGGGTCTTTGACGATGTGGGCGATGCGTTTGCCGGCTCTTGCCGCATGTAATCCACCGCTGCAGTCAGTCTCGCCTGCAAGAGGGGCGGAAAGGCGTCCATATCCAACCCCCTTGTATTCCGGACTGGATAGTCCATATTGGGGTGTATGATAAAGCATGCCCCCAACACGTCAGCTGCCGGCAAGCGTGCCTCCGGGCCGGGCCGTCCGCGTGCCTTTGACGAAGCGGCAGCCCTTGAGGCAGCTTTGGGGGTGTTCTGGAAAAACGGTTTTGAAGCCACATCCCTTGACGACCTGACCAAGGCCATGGGCCTGAGCAGGTCAAGCTTCTATGGAACTTTTGGCAGCAAGCAGGCTTTGTTCCTGCGGGTGCTCAATCAGTACTCCAGGCGGGGCCTTGCCAATTTGAAGGATGTTGCTGACACGGCGGGCGGCGATCCGGTCGCTGCCATGATGCAGGCGTTGTCCGATCCGGAGGGCGGGCCGAAAGGCTGCATGCTGGTCAATTGCATTACGGAACTTGCTCCCCATGATGAGGAGGTGGCCGTCATTGGCCGCCGCCATCTTGAAAGTATCGAGGAGATCTTTGCCAAGGCCATCGACCCGGACGATCCCGCCAGCGTCCGCGACCGGGCGCGTGCCTTTTCCTCCCTTGCCATCGGCACTCTGGCACTCCGCAAAGCGGGCATCCCAGCCGAGCGGATCGCAGAAACCTTGAAACAGGCCAGAACCATCCTGCCGGCCTGAGACACGCCCTTTAGCTAAAGCGAAAACCAAACGGTATGAGATGTGCAGAAATTTGGACTGAATGTTCCAATAATAGGCAAGCACCAACCTTTGAAAGGAAATGAAAATGTCTGAGGCAAACTTGTTCTCCCCGGCAAAAGCCGGCGCCCTTGAGTTGAAAAACCGTATCGTCATGGCCCCCTTGACCCGCAACCGGGCCCGGCCGGAAGACGATGCCCCCTTTGAGCTGCATGCGGAGTATTATGGCCAGCGCGCTGGCGCGGGGCTGATCATCACGGAAGCGTCGCAGATTTCCCCGCAGGGAAAGGGTTATGCCTGGACCCCGGGTATCCATTCCAAGGCCCAGGTCGCAGGCTGGAAGGCGGTGACAGAGGCCGTTCACGCCAAGGGCGGCAAGATTGTCCTTCAGCTCTGGCATGTCGGCCGCGTGTCACATCCGGTGCTGCAGCCCGGTGGAGCAGACCCGGTGGCCCCGTCTGCCATTGCGGCCAGGACAAAGAGCTTTGACGGGGTCCAGTTTGTCGACACGCCAACGCCGCGCGCGCTTGATCTTGAAGAGATCCCCGGCATTGTCGGGGACTTCCGGACAGCAGCGGAAAATGCCAGGCTTGCCGGGTTTGACGGGGTTGAGGTGCATGCGGCCAATGGCTATCTGATCGACCAGTTTCTGCGGGACGGATCAAACAAGCGTGAAGATGCCTATGGCGGCTCGCTGGAAAACCGGACCCGGTTCCTGAAAGAAGTGCTGGATGCGGTGACCGGCGTCTGGGGCAGTGGCAGGGTAGGCATTCGCCTGAGCCCGTTCTCCAATGCCAACGACATTGAAGACAGTGCGCCGCAGGCAACCTTCAGCCATGTGATCAAACTGGTGAACAGCTATGGTCTTGCCTATATGCACCTGATCGAGGGCCAGACCGGCGGGCCCCGCGATCTTCCCGAAGGCGGGGATCTGGCTGCGCTTTATGCGCTGTTTGACGGGGCAAGGATGGGCAATAATGGCTATGACCGGGAGATGGCCCTTGAGGCGGTGGCAACGGGTGCGCTGGATCTTGTGGCTTTTGGCCGGCCCTTCATTTCCAATCCGGACCTTGCCGAACGGCTGGCTGCCGATGCACCGCTCAACGCGCTTGACCCCGATACGCTCTACGGCGGCGGCGCCAAGGGATACACGGACTATCCGGCGCTTGCCGAAAGCACTGAAGCGGCGGAATAGTGACGGCCGCGCCTTTCTGGATTGGCCAGCCCTGATTTGACATCAGGATGGGCAAGGCAGGAGATTAAACGATACGAAAATCCATCGTTTCAGGCTGCCCGGTATCCACATCGTCTAGTTACCTGACTCTGAAGTTGGTCACATTTCCCGGTACGTTTCGAACGAACTTCAGAGTCAAGAAGGAGACTTGCAAGTTTATGTTTCTAGTGTGATTTTCAAATTTGAAATACGCTCCGGCGGTTCCTGCCAAAAGGGGGCGTGTTTCGAGTTCACCACACCAGGCGGCTTGAAGACCAGCCGGTGCCGGGCTCTGCCCGCACCGGCTGTTTTTGCTCAAACCGACACGCTCTTTCAATTCGCGTTCCGGAGAAACGGCTGAAAAGCACGTGCGAAAATAGGGAACCGTACCGTACCGTACACTTTTTTCGGTTTCCGGCCTTTCGTTCTGGACCGAAACCTGTCACACCCCATATTCAGATTGAATTTGGGCGCGGATACCTGTTCTGGAGCGGCTTTTTGCCAGCGGCCGGAGCAGACGCGGCCCGTTGATAAAACAGGGAGAGAAAAATGCCCCCTTACCGCTCCAGAACGTCAACCCATGGCCGCAACATGGCCGGGGCCCGTGGCCTGTGGCGCGCGACCGGCATGAAGGACAATGATTTCGGCAAACCGATCATTGCCATCGCCAATTCCTTCACCCAATTTGTGCCCGGTCACGTTCACCTTAAGGATATGGGCCAGCTTGTGGCCCGCGAGGTGGAGAAGGCCGGTGGGGTGGCCAAGGAATTCAACACGATTGCAGTTGATGACGGCATCGCCATGGGCCATGACGGCATGCTCTACTCGCTGCCTTCGCGTGAAGTTATTTCCGACGCTGTGGAATATATGGTCAATGGCCATTGCGCTGACGCGATTGTGTGCATTTCCAACTGCGACAAGATCACGCCGGGCATGCTGAACGCCGCCATGCGGCTCAACATTCCGGTTGTGTTTGTGTCTGGCGGGCCGATGGAAGCGGGCAAGGTCGTTCTGGAAAACGGCGTGGAAAAATCCATCGATCTGGTGGACGCTATGGTAGCTGCCGCCGATGACCGCATGTCCGATGCAGATGTCCTGTCCATGGAGCAAAATGCCTGCCCGACCTGCGGGTCCTGTTCGGGCATGTTCACCGCCAATTCCATGAACTGCCTGACCGAAGCGCTCGGACTGGCGCTGCCGGGCAACGGGTCGACACTGGCGACCCATGCGGACCGGGAGCGCCTCTTCGTGGAGGCGGGCCATCTGATTGTGGATCTGGCCAAGCGCTACTATGAGCAGGATGACGAGAGTGTCCTGCCACGCAACATTGCCAGCTTCAAGGCGTTTGAAAATGCCATGAGCCTCGACATTTCCATGGGCGGCTCAACCAACACCATCCTGCACCTTCTGGCCGCTTCTCATGAGGGCGAAGTCGGCTTCACCATGGATGATATTGACCGCCTGTCCCGCAAGATCCCGGTTCTGTGCAAGGTCGCGCCTGCGGTGGAAAACATCCACATGGAGGATGTGCACCGGGCCGGCGGGATTTTCGGCATCCTGGGCGAGCTTGACCGCGCCGGGCTTCTTCACGCGGACGTGCCGACCGTTCATTCCGGAACGATGCGGGAAGCTCTGTCCCGATGGGATGTGCGTCAGACCAATTCGGAAAGCGTGCACACCTTCTTCAAGGCGGCCCCGGGCGGCGTGCCGACCCAGGTGGCCTTCAGCCAGTCCCGGCGCTGGGACGATCTGGACATTGACCGTTCGGCCGGGGTTATCCGCGATGCGGATCATGCTTACAGCAAGGATGGCGGTCTGGCTGTCCTGTTCGGCAACATCGCCGAGGATGGCTGCGTGGTGAAAACCGCCGGTGTGGATGATAGCATCTTGACCTTCACCGGCCCGGCGCGGATCTTCGAAAGTCAGGATAGCGCCGTTTCCGCGATCCTGACCAACAAGGTCAAGGAAGGCGATGTGGTGTTGATCCGCTATGAAGGCCCTCGCGGAGGGCCGGGCATGCAGGAAATGCTCTACCCAACCAGCTATCTGAAGTCCAAGGGGCTGGGCAAGGCCTGCGCCCTGATCACGGACGGGCGCTTCTCCGGCGGGTCCTCGGGCCTTTCCATCGGCCACATTTCCCCGGAAGCGGCCGAGGGCGGTGCAATTGGCCTGGTGGAGGAAGGCGATCTGATTGTCATCGACATTCCGAACCGGGTTCTGAAGGTGAATCTTGCCGATGACGAACTGGCCAGACGGCGTGCGGCCATGGAGGCCAGGGGCGAAGACGGCTGGAAACCGGTTGAAAAAAGAAAGCGCAAAGTGTCCAAGGCCCTTCGGGCTTATGCGCAGCTGACAACCAGCGCCTCCAAGGGCGCGGTGCGCGAGGTCGACTGATCCCCGGCGCGATCCGGGCCAAAGCTTGAGAGGCGGGAGTGATCCCGCCTTTTTGGTGGCAGACCCATTGCCCTGGCGCAGGACCGGCCCCATAACCGGCTAAGTCTTTTTCTGAGAGCAGTTGTCTTTATGGATTCCCTGACCCAATTTGTCCTCGGCGCTGCCGTCTCCACCGTCTGTCTTGGCCCAAAGATCGGCCCGCGCAAAGCGGTTCTGGTTGGCGGTTTGCTCGGAACGCTGCCGGATCTGGATGTGCTGATCCCCTTTGAAGATCCGATCGACAGCTTTGTCTATCACCGGGGCTGGTCCCATTCGCTCTTTGTCCACGCGCTGGCGGCACCTGTCATCGGAGAAGGACTCAGGCTTCTCTTCAAAGGGCTGCGAGCGCACCGGTTCCTGACCTGGGCGGCGGTGTTTCTGGTCTTGTCGACCCATGCGATGCTGGATGCGATGACCGTCTATGGAACCCGCCTGTTCTGGCCGCTTTATGCTGATCCGGTCGGGGTTGGCTCGGTGTTCATCATTGACCCGGCCTATTCCCTGCCGCTGCTTGGTGTGGTGATTTACGCGCTGTGCAAGTCCACCTGGAGCACAAGACTGCGCAGCTGGCTTACGGGCGTGCTTTTGTTTTCAACAGCCTATCTGGGCCTCAGCGCGGTGCTACAACAGGTTGTCCAGGTCAAGGCGCGTGCACTGTTTGAAGCCGAAGGCCTCGCGCCGGAGCGCATTTATGCGATCGCGGCTCCGTTCAACATCCTTTTCTGGAAAGTCATCGGCCTCAGCGATGACCGCTATGACAATCTTTATCTGTCGCTTCTGGATGGCAGTGGTGCGCCGGAAATCTACGAGCATCCACGTCACCCGGAGCTGAGTGCCTGTCTTGAGGGAACCGCGTCCTTCGCCAAGCTGGCCTGGTTCAGCCGGGGCTATTTCCGGGCGGAACAGGCCGGTGACAAGATCGTAATCTCGGATCTGCGCATGGGGCTGACGCCAAGCTATGCCTTCCGCTTCGCCATTGGCGAGATCGGCAGCAGCGGGGTCAAGGAAATTCCGCCGGAACGGGACCAGGGCCTTGGGCGGATTGACAGTGCGGACTGGGACTGGTTCTGGACGCGGCTTCGCGGGGAACCGGCCGTTCGCAAGGCCGAAGCCGGTTCCGAGCCAGGAACCACGCCCGGACGTGAGCCTGACCCCGGCAGTTCGGCAAGAGAGTCAGCACCGCCGGGTCTTGCCTGCAGGCCGGAGACCTCCAGCACCGGCTGAGGTTGGGATCCAGGAGCCTCACCCCGTCATACTTGAAAGGGAAAGACACCGCGCGGTCGTCACTCTTCGGCAGGCGGTTCGGGCAGGGGGACCAGATGGATCTCTGCCAGCAGTGCAGCCGGATCATGCACTTCCGGCACTTGCTGGCAGTCCGCGGGCGGCTCGGACATCGTATCCTGATGCGCCTTGAGGACGGCGCAGATCGGTATGGCGGCCTGCCGGGTGCCGCCAATGGCAACCGTCATGGCCTCTTGCAGCGTCCCCTCGGTTTCTTTCAGGGCCAGAGCCAGGTGTTTTGCGAACAGGGAAATGGTCCTGTCGGCGGAATAGTTGGCGCTTTGACCGGCACCTGCGGAGGAAATCAGCGCTTCGGGCCGGTTCTTGTGGTCGGCCGAATGGGCATCAAGCAGATGCATGTTCACCGCATAGGAGCCGTTCGTGTCCAGGATCAGGATCACTTCGGCAGCCGGAAGGGTGTGGAGCATGGCGGCAAAAGCCGGCGCGGAAATCCAGGTGCCATTGCTGATTGCCTGATCCGCTGTCTTCGGCTCCTGGTCGGCCCAAAGCTCCAGAACATAGCCATTTTCGGGGGCAGCCTGCGCATCATCCGGCAATCCGAGCGGCAGGTTGGCATAGATGATCAGCCGGTCTTCCGGTCCGAGGCGGTTGGCCAGTTCCGTCACCTTCCGTTTCAGAGCCGGAGCCGTGGCGCCTTCGTTGATCAGGCGGTGCAGGTCCGCGGGGGCAGTTGCCAGCCGGGGAGCCAGTGCTTCGGTGACCTTTTCCAGGCTGTTGCGGCACACTTCGGGCGCCTGGGCTTTCCAGGGGGGGCAGGTGCCGATGGCCAGAATCGTGTTTTTGAGTGGTTTGGCGGAATGCGCGTGGCCACCTGTCAGAAGGGCGCCCGCCAGAAGGATTGCCGCCAGACACGCAAACACCGCAAGCAGGCGGGATGATCTTCCTGCCTGAGCCTTGGTCCAACGGGGGGCTGCGGTCATTTTCTCTCCCGGAGATCCGGTAGGCCGGATCGTATTTCTTTTATGCGTCTGTATCTTATGCGCCCAAATCTTGGCGCCAGCCTGTGAAGGCAGAGCACATTTTTAGGATGAATTCCATAGAACGCTGTCGCGATCCGTTAATCAATGTCCTTTTGCCAAAGGGGGATCAGACCCTTTGAAACCTTCGGAACGGGAGGAAGGCCGGGTGGTTAGCCGCGCAGCTGTTTGAGCTTTTCGATGATATGCACGGTGTCGTCGGTCGGGGTGCCGGTATCCGCATTGCCAACGGCCGTGACCATCTGGATCAGGTCCGGCAATGTGTCCCGGCCGCCCAGGTTCACGGTTTTCTTGATCAGCCTGCGGATCATATCGTCCGGATTGCTGCTTTGATTGGCCAGCCATTTGGAGAATACATAAAGGTCTTCCGCATCCGCCGCCGAGAGCTGAAAGACGGTTTGCAGCTGCTCCAAAATGGCCGCCTGTTCGGCCCGGGAAATCCCTCCATCGGTTTCCGCTGTCAGAACCAGCAGGGCGGAGGCGGTCACACGGGGGTCGTCCACCCCTTCCGTTGGATGCTGATTGGCCCGCGTCCGGAACCCGAACCGGCGGGCGGCCGCCTTCACGTCCTGTGTGGCTTCAAGCACCACCCGTGTGCTGTCGGCAGCCTGCCGTGCCCGGTAAATCCAGAATGCGGCTCCCGCAGCAACGGCCAGAAGTGCCAGCAAAATGTGCAAGGGATGTCCTTTCTTTTCTGATCATGTCCGCTGACACTAGATCAGGTTGTGCCAAGGAACCATGACATTTTTCACAGTCCTAAGCTGGGCGTGCGGGTTTTGCTGGAACCAGACGGGAGATAACATTCTCGATGATCTTGTGCCCGGCTTCCTGATCCAGCGACATGATGGATTCAGGATGAAACTGAACAGCTGCAATGGCTTCGCTCTGGTGCTCCACGGCCATGACAACTCCATCCTCTGTCTCTGCCGTGACCCGCAAGCTGTCCGGCAAGGTGTCCCGCTTGGCGAACAACGAGTGATAGCGGCCAACAACCACCGGGGCATTGAGCCCCTCAAAGAGAGTGGAATTTCCAGCCAGGCTGATGGGGGAGGGTTTGCCGTGCATGGGGATGTCCAGCTGGCCAAGTTCAGCGCCGAAATATTCTGAAAGGGCCTGCAGGCCGAGGCAGACGCCGAACATCGGCAGGGCCCGCGCGCGGGCGCGCCCGATGGTGGCCGCGCAGTCAAAGTCCTTCGGATTGCCGGGGCCGGGCGAGAGAACCACCAGATCGGGCGCCACATCGTGAAACACATGATCTGCCACCGGCGTTCTGTAGGTGACCACCTCCGCGCCGGTCTGGCGGAAATAGTTGGCCAGCGTATGGACAAAACTGTCTTCGTGATCCACCAGCAGGATTTTCAGACCCTTGCCCGGTTTGGCTTCTTCCCTGGTTTCGGCGGCACGGGTCGCCAGTCCGGCCTCTCGCACAGCCGCGCGCATGGCCTCTGCCTTCAACTCTGTCTCGGCTTCTTCATCTTCCGGAATGCTGTCATAGAGCAGGGTCGCTCCAGCCCGGATCTGGGCCGTTCCGTCCTTAATTCGCACCGTTCTGAGCGTGAGGCCGGTATTCATGTCGCCATTGAACAGCACGGCGCCGATGGCCCCGCCATACCAGGCACGGGGCGATTTCTCGTGGTCCTCAATGAATTGCATGGCCCAGCGTTTCGGCGCGCCGGTCACGGTGACGGCCCAGGTATGGGAGAGGAACGCGTCCAGCGCATCCATATCCTCACGCAAAATGCCTTCGATATGGTCGACCGTGTGGATCAGGCGCGAATACATCTCGATCTGGCGGCGGCCGATCACCTTGACCGATCCGGGCACGCAAACCCGGCTCTTGTCATTGCGGTCGACATCGGAACACATGGTCAATTCGGCTTCGTCCTTGGCCGAATTGAGCAGTTTCCGGATCTGGGCTTCGTCCTCAATGGCATTCTTGCCCCGCCGGATCGTGCCGGAAATCGGGCAGGTTTCCACCCGCCGGCCGCCGGTCACCCGCACATACATTTCCGGGGAGGCGCCAACGAGATATTCGTTTTGGCCGAGATTGAAGAAGAAGGAATAGGGGGAAGGGTTGATCTGCGCGAGCCGCCGGGAGACAGCTGATGGCGGATTCGCGCAGGGTTCATAAAAGGTCTGGCCAGGCACGGTTTCAAAGAGATCGCCCCGCCGGAAATAATCCTTCGCCTTTTCAACCAGCCGGGCATATTCCCCCGGTTCGTGATCACCGCGTCCAGGGTCCCGGTTGGCGGGCGTATAGGGCTGGTTTTCGCCGGTGCGTGCCATGCCCTTTGTAGAGGTGCCGTCCACCACGAAGTCATATTCCAGCACATAGGCGCGCTTGCCGTGGTGATCGACGATCAGGATTTCGTCGGGCAGAAACAGGACCACGTCGCGCTGGTCTTCCGGGCGCTCCAGCTTCAGGTCAATCGGCTCGAACTGGAAGGCGACATCATAGCCAAAGGCCCCATAGAGCCCGAGCTGATCATCCCCGCAGGCAAACAGCTCTTTCAGCGCCCGAACAACGGAAAAGGTCGAGGGCTGGCGAGAGCGTTCCTCTTCGCGGAACGCCCGGTCCGGCTTTGTAACTGTCAGGGAAATCTGCTCCGCATCCGCTGAGAAGGTCCCAACGTCCTCAAGGGCTTCCAGCGTGCGCGCGATCACGGGAAGCAGAACCTTGCCCCGCTCATTGAGCGCACGAACAGTCACGGAGCGGTCAAAGGCTTCCAGAACCAGCGGCGGATTGACCAGGGCCATGTCCCAGCGTGTGTAGCGGCCCGGATATTCGTAGGACGAGGACAGAACCGCGCCCAGCTCGCCGTCGAGCCGGTCGATCCACTCAGACGTACCCTTGCCATAGTCGGAGGGACGCGACGTCCGCAAGATCGTGATCCCGCTTTTTGTTTCAAAAGTCTGGTCCGCCAGTGCCGGCATGGTCTTTGTGTTCCCGCTTCTGGTGGCCGCCGGGAGGGCTGGCAGCCTTTAAACCTTCAGGGCCGCCAGCGGTGTCCCGCGGCGGCCCTGATGGTTTATGTCGATCTTGTCAGAACATGAAGGATCGCAGGCCGCCTATGTCGCGCTGCGCCACCACCATGCTGCTGAAAGGATCATGCTCATGCCAAGACGCATAGCCGACTGGGCGGGGGATGGCAATGGAATTGTTGCCGGTTAGCGCATGGGGAGCTGGAGACAGGAGCTTCAGCGCCACCGGCCCGGCCGTCAGTCCGTTTTCGGGGCGTGGGTGCCTTCATCTGGAAAGGGGTTCCAATCGGAAAGACCATATTTCTTCAAAATACGGTCCAGTTCACCACTGCGGCGCAAATCGGCCATACCGTCCGAGAGGGCCTGTGCGATCTCATGGGACTGGGCCTTGGCCGGAGAGAGCGCGATGAACAGATCGTCTTCCTCAAAGGCCTTGGCCAGTCTGAACTCGCCCGATAGCCCCAGCTCATTTGCCTTGTAGGCGAAGGTATTGATGTCTTCGACCACCATGTTGAGCCGGCCGGCCAGAAGTGTCTTGATATTCTGTTCAAGGGCATGCGTACCGCCCGTCTGGACCAGCTCTGAATGGTCTTTCAATTCCCGGTCAATGTCCTCGCCATAGCTGTAGTCGATGATGACACCGACAGATTTCTGGTCCAGCGATGATGGGCCGAGATAGCGCCAAGGATCGTCCTTGCAGACAAAGAGCCCAATCCGGTATTGGCCCTGAGCCTCGCTGGGAAAGACAAATCCTTTTGCCTCTCCCGGCGTGCTGGCATAGATGCCGTCAAAATGGCCGGAGCGGGTCATCAGAAGTGCGCGGGCCCAGGTGATCTGCTCGTAGCGCAGGCGGTAGCCTCGGGGTTCCAGAATGGCCTTGGCAATTTCAATCATATAGCCGGGAGCCTTGGCATCCGGGCCGCAATTGACAGGACACCATTCATCCGCAGCGAATGTGAGGGTCTGTGCCTGTCCGGGGGCGGACAGCACAAGTGCGCCCGTGCAGGCCATCCAGATCATTGTCTTGCCAAAGGAAATCACCTGTCACCCCGTTTGCTGAGTCTGCTCATTGTATTCCGTTAGGGAAATTATTCCAGATGGCAATTTCCGGTTGGTATTGCGGCAATTGTTCGGAACTTAACGGTTTTTCGCTCTACTGCTTGACCGGGACGCGCATATACTGTTTTGCAATGCGACATATTTTGTGCATAGCAATATGCACTGGCGGTGATGAGGGGCACATGGAAGAGTACGATCTGATCGTGATCGGCAGCGGGCCGGCCGGGCGCAGGGCGGCGATTCAGGCTGCAAAATTCGGCCGCAGTGTTTTGGTTGTTGAGCGCGGGCGCAGGGTCGGCGGTGTGTCAGTCCACACCGGCACCATCCCCTCAAAGACTTTGCGCGAAACGGTGCTCAACTTGACAGGCTGGCGCGAACGGGGCTTTTACGGCAGCTCGTACCGGGTCAAACAGGACCTGACCGCCGCGGATCTCAGGGCCCGCCTGCATATCACCTTGAACCATGAAGTGGACGTTCTGGAGCATCAGTTCACCCGCAACAAGGTTGATACAGTGCGCGGGGAAGCCAGGTTCCTGGATTCGCATCAGATCGAGGTTCATGGTGAAGCAGGCGAGGTGCTGACCTACCGCGGGGACAAATTCATCATCACGGTCGGCACCCGGCCGTTCCGTCCGGACTATGTGCCCTTTGACGGCGAATATGTTCTCGACAGCGATGAAATTCTGGAGCTGACGGAGATTCCCCGCTCCATTGCCGTAATCGGTGCCGGGGTGATCGGGGTGGAATATGCCTCGATTTTCTCCGCTCTGGATGTTCATGTGACACTTGTCGAGCCGCGCGATTCCATGCTCGATTTTCTCGACAAGGAACTGGTGGCCGATTTCACCCATCAGCTCCGGGACCGGGGGATTTCCATGCGGTTCGGGGCCAAGGTTGAAAAGATCGTCAAGCACGGTCCGGCCGATTGTGAGATCTCCCTGGAAGGGGGGCGCAGCGTGCGCTCCAATGTGATCCTGTTTGCCGCCGGGCGTATGGGCGCAACGCGTTCGCTGCAGCCGCAAAATTGTGGTCTGGGCGTGGACCACAGAGGACGGCTGAAGGTTGATCCGGAAACCTTCCAGACGGAGGTTCCGCATATCTATGCCGCCGGGGATGTGATCGGCTTCCCGAGTCTCGCCTCGACCTCAATGGAACAGGGACGCATTGCGGCCTGTCAGGCCTTGGGCGAACAGGCCTATGATCCGCCGGAATATTTTCCCTATGGCATTTATGCGGTGCCGGAAATTTCCACGGTGGGCATGACCGAGGAAGAAATCCGGGAGCGCGGAATTCCCTATGAATGCGGGGTGGCCCGGTTCCGGGAAACCTCCCGGGGCCATATTATGGGCCTGGATACCGGCATGCTGAAATTGATCTTCTCGCTCAAGACACGGCGGCTGCTCGGTTGTCACATTGTCGGCGAGGGGGCGACCGAGCTGGTCCATATCGGACAGGCGGTCTTGAACCTGCGCGGCACGCTGGAATATTTCGTGGAGAACACGTTTAACTATCCGACCCTGGCCGAAGCCTACAAGATTGCGGCCCTGGATGCGTGGAACCGGATGCCGCCGCTGGCAGACTAACGGCTATCGGAAACAGCAGAAAGTGTTTCCGCTCCAGGCGCATGGCGCGATCGGACGGGGCGGGCTAGTGTGCCTGCCGATTTGGATTTCAGCCGACAGACCGGACCCCTTGCCATGGCCAAGACCCTGCTTTTGAAGAATGCCGACATTCTGGTGACAATGGATGAGGGGCGCCGGGAAATTGAAAACGGCGGTCTTTATGCCGAAGACGGCATGGTGACCCAAGTCGGCCCGACAGAGGACCTGCCTCAGGCGGCGGATCAGGTGATTGATGCGTCCGGCCAGATTGTGCTGCCCGGATTCATTAACACCCACCACCATCTCAACCAGACTCTGACCCGCAATTTGCCTGCGGCCCAGAACAATAATCTCTTTCCCTGGCTCCAGGCCCATTACCGGATCTGGGCGAAGACCCACCCGGCAGCCTCCCGCAGCAGTGCGCTTGTGGGGCTGGCCGAGTTGGCACTCTCCGGCTGCACCACGGTGTTCGACCATTCCTACCTTTTCCAGAGCGGTAACAAGGTCGACTACCTGATCGAAGCCGCCCGGGATCTCGGCGTGCGCTTTCACGCCAGCCGGGGCTCCATGTCCCTGGGTGAAAGCGATGGCGGGCTGCCACCGGATGACTGTGTTGAGAAGGAAGAAGGAATTCTGGCCGACAGTATCCGGGTGATCGACCGTTACCATGATGCGTCGCGTGGGGCGATGACGCGGATCGTGGTGGCCCCCTGTTCACCATTTTCCGTCTCCGAAGATCTTTTAAAGGAAAGCGCCCGCCTTGCCCGCGACAAGGGCGTGATGCTGCACACCCATTTATGCGAGACCGTGGACGAGGAACGCTACACACTGGAGCGCTTCGGCAAACGGCCGGTTGAGTGGATGGAGGGGCTGGACTGGACCGGGCCGGATGTGTGGTTCGCCCATGCGATCCATGTGGATGATGATGAGATCCGCCTGTTTGCGCGTACCGGCTGTGGTGCCGCCCATTGCCCCTGTTCCAACATGCGGCTCGCCTCGGGCATTGCACCGGTGAAAAAATATATGGCCGCCGGGGTCAAGGTCGGTCTGGGCGTCGACGGCTCGGCAAGCAATGACGGCTCGAATATGCTGATGGAAGTGCGCCAGGCCATGCTGCTCGCCCGGCTTCAGCTTGGCCTGATGCCGCCGGAAGGCCCGCGCAAACATGCGCTGCTGCCCCCGTCCCACCCCTTGCGGGCCAACGAGTGGATGACCGCCCGCGAGGCGCTGGAACTGGCAACACGCGGCGGTGCGGCAGTGCTCGGCCGGGATGATATCGGCTCCCTGAAACCTGGAAACTGCGCCGATTTCTTCACTCTGGATCTGGGCGCCCTTGAATTTGCCGGCGGTTTGCACGATCCGGTGGCAGCTGTGCTGTTCTGCTCTCCGCATTCGGCCAGAACAACGGTTATCCACGGCAAGGTGATTGTGGAGGACGGGCGGATCGCGACGATGGATATAGACCCGGTGGTCAGGGAGCACAACCGGATGAGCCTGGAACTCGCCTCGGCCTCATGATACCATTTTCACCTGGTTGAGACCTGTCTGAGGGCATAAGGCGCGAGTGTTTCAGCAGAGCCAGCAGCTCTCCGGCATGACCGCTTCGGTCAGGCCGCCCCCGGCGCTGATCCAGCCCAGAACCCCGCTTTTCACGTTGATCACATGGGAAAAGCCTGCCTGGCTGGACAGGTAATTTGCAACAATCTGGCTGCGGTGGCCAGACCTGCAAATTAGGACGACTTCCTCGTCCGGATCGGTGACGATCTGCTTGAGCCGGTCTGGAAAATGCGGGTTCACATTGCCGTCCGCATCGAAAAAGGTCACAAGACGGCTTCCGGGCAGAACGCCGGTTTCTTTCCATTCCCGGGGACTGCGGATGTCGATGACGGTGGTTCCGGCCGCAAGCTTCTTCTTCAGGTCCTCGTTGCCGATGTCGGAGAACTTTTTGCCCTTCACATCCAACAGTTCGATTTCAAATTTCAAGGTGGCATTGGGGGGGATAACACCGCCAGCACCTTGGGCGCCATAGGCCAGATCGGGCGGGATGATCAGTTCCCGCTTGCCACCCACCTGCATGCCTTCCACGCCTTTTTCCCAGCCTGGAATGACCCGGCGCTCACCAAGGGTGAAGGAAAACGGTTTGCCCCGGTCCCGGCTGGAATCGAATTTCGTTCCGTCCATAAGCCAGCCGGTATAGTGCACGACGACGGTTTCCCCGACATTGGCTTCTTCACCGGTGCCTTTTTCCAGATCGCGGATCTGCAACTCACCTTGTGCTGCGGCGGAGCCTGTCATCATCAGGATGAGGAGGAGGCTGGACAGCCATTTGAGCATCGTCATATCCGTTTTTCTTGCGCGGTCCCGAGCCGGGAGGCCGCTTCCCGTGTGCAGTGTCTCACGTGAGTATCAACATATCATCAGGGCCGCCTAGGCCCTTTGAGCAAGCGCAAGCGGTTCTCCACGAGTTGATTGCAGTGCACAATTTCAAGTGCCCAGAGCCGCTGCGGCAGCTTGAAAAAGGCCGGTCAGTTGCCAGAGAGCGGATCGCTGGCGGTGCGGATCAGCTTTTCCAGAAGAGAGGAGAGTTGCTCCTGTTCGTCCGGGCTGAGGCCGTTTACGGCGTCGCTCTGCATGTCAACATAGCCGGGGATCATGTCCTTCACCAGTTTGAGCCCTTTTGGGGTCACGCAGACGGTCAGCGCACGCCGGTCTTCAGGGTGCGGGCACCTGTCCACCAGTCCGGCCTTCTCCAGCTTGTCGACCCGGGCAGTCATGCCACCGGAGCTCATCATCGTGGAACGGTACAGCTCCGTCGGGGTGAGTTTGTAGGGCGGTCCGGAGCGCACCAGGGTGGCAAGTACATCGAATTCGCCAGATTTCAGGCCAATCTCCGCATAGGCAGGCACCAGATAGTCCCGGCTCATGATCTGAGCGGCCTCGTTGAGGCGCCCCAGCAGCACCATTGGTTGCAGTTTGCCAGCCACCTCCGGCACTTCACTTTGCCATTGCCGCTGTGCCCGGTCTGCGCGGTCGGCAAGCAACTCCTCCGGGTCCCCGAACAGATGGTCTTTCGATTTTGACGGGGCCTTGGCCGGTTTTTTCATGGTCGCGCTGCGTCTGGGCAAATCGTGTTTCCTGGGCTCCAGTCTCCTCCAAACAGAAGACTTTCCCTCAGGTTTCTAAGGGGCTGGGAGGGGAAAAGATCTCCTTTTTGGGATTGAAAGTCAAGAGATGTCAAGAATCTTGAAAATAAGTATCTTGATATCAAGATACAAAGAGCTATCTTGTCATCAGCAAGGCGCGAGGCTGGCAGGGCCAGGTCTGCGCCCAAGAGCTGTCACACATGCATGTCCGGCACGCCGGGAAGCGAACTGGACGAGGAGCACAGATCATGACTATTCAAGCTGAAGCGCAGGACATGCGGGCCGGGGAGGCCGCTCCCGCAGAGCCGCATGCCCCCCAAAGGCCCTCTCAGAAGATGGTCCGGAAGGCACCCCAAGGGACAGCCCTCCTGGACAGACCTTTGCTGCTACTGGTGGTGGTCGGAGGGTTTTTGGGCCTGTCCACCCTCTTTGCCAAGGCCGCCCCAGCGTTTGGCTGGCATCCGCTCGCGCTGCTGCAGTGGTCGATGCTCGGGGGCGCAGCCGGGCTTTTCGCTGTCACCCGGCTGAGATACCGGGCCCGGAGCCCGCAGGCGCACGGGGCCGTTCAGCGGCACCATGCCCCTTTGCGGTCCATTCTGGTCTTCACGCTGATCTCCGGTCTGCTGTTCATAGCCCCCAACATGATTGCGGTTGTAGCCGCGCCCAAGGTGGGGGCGGGCTTTGTCTCCCTGTGTTACGCTTTTCCTCTGGTGCTCACCTATGCCTTTGCGGTGATCCTGGGTTTGCAGCGGTTGCAATTCCTGATGGGGGCAGGGGTTCTGTCCGGGCTCGCCGGGGGGCTATTGCTGGCCCTGTCGGGGGCGGAGCTTTCCGCAGAGGCGTCTCTCTGGTCTGCCCTGGCCCTGTTGATCCCGTTCTTTCTGGCGGCCGGAAACATCTTCCGCACGCTGAAATGGCCCCAAGGCGCCAAGCCGGTTGATCTGGCCCTTGGCATGATGGCTGTGGGCGTTGCCGTGCTGATGGTCTTTACCAGCCTGTGGGACATCCCCGTGCTGCCTTCGCATTGGAGCGCTGAGGCGGCCGCGCTGCTCGCCGCGCAAACGCTGATCTTCAGCTTGCAATACGGTCTGTATTTCCGCCTGCAGCAGTCGGCCGGGCCGGTTTATCTCAGTCAGATCGGGTCTGTCGCAGCCGTGTTTGGGCTTGCACTTGGCTATCTGGTCTTCAACGAAGTGCCGAATGGGGCAAAGCTGGCCGCTGTCGCCTTTGTGGGGCTGGGGATTGTTCTTGTCACTCTCGGCCAGCGCCGTTCCCAAGGACGGGGGAATGGGCGCGCCTGATCAAGCGCTCAGCAGTTGGTGGGCAGGCGCGTCAGGTCCAAAGCCAGGCCGCGCCGCGCACGCCGGAACTGTCCCCATGCACGGCCTTGCGGATCGGCGTGTCGAATGTATCGGAAAAGATGAAGGGGGCCATGGCAGCGGGAAGGTCACCGTAGAGCTCGTCAATATTCGACATGCCGCCGCCCAGCACAAACACATCCGGGTCCAGCAAATTGGCCGACATGGCCATTGCGCGGCCAAGACGGCTGACATAGGCGTCATAAACCGCCGTTGCCACGGCGTCCCCGGAGCGCTTGAGGTCCATGATCTGCGGCCCTTTCAGGTCCGTGCCGGTCCGCTCCGCATAGTCGAGTTGAAAGCCGGTGCCAGAACACCAGCGGTCAATCACGCCCTTGTGGCCGATCCAGCTGTCCGGGCCCGGAAACTCGTCCGCCCGAAGCCAGGGAACGGAGATCCCGCCCCATTCGCCGCCAATGCCGTTGGCCCCCAGATGCGCCTTGCCGTCAATGGCGATGCCAGAACCGCACCCGGTTCCGATAATGATGGCATGCACAATATGGGCGCCCGCGCCCGCACCATCGGTTGCCTCTGAGACCGCAAGGCAATTGGCATCGTTCTGAATGCGCACCGGCCGCTCAAGCAGGGTTTCAAGGTCCTTGTCCAGCGGCTGGCCGTTCATCCAGGTTGAATTTGCGTTTTTGACCACGCCGGTTTTCGGGGACAAGGAGCCGGGAATACCGAGCCCGAGGGTTCCGGTTGTTCCGGTGGCCTGTTCGGCCGCGGCCACAAGATGCTGAACAGCCCTCAGACAGCCCTGATAATCGTCTCTCGGCGTGTCGACCCTCTGGCGGAAAAGCTCTGTCCCCCCGTCGGACAAAGCGATGATTTCGATCTTGGTTCCGCCCCAGTCAATGCCCAGCCGCATCCCGTTCCACCCGTTTCCCTGTTTTGGCCGTTTCCCCGTTCTGGCCGCTTGCCTGTTCTGGCTGCTGCGGGACTTGTCTGAAGACCCGCGTGTCGCTCACACCTGTCTTGGCAGAGAAAACCCTGCCTGCGCAAGCGGGCGGGGTTTGAAAGCTGGTGAAACAGAGGACTGCCAGTGAGGCAGTGTCAGGGGCCGGGACGGTCGGGAAGGGGAATGAACTCTTCCGCATCTCCCGGCACCGTGTCGAAGCGGCCCTGCCGCCAGTCTTCCTTGGCCTGCTCGATCCGCTCTTTCGAAGAGGAGACGAAGTTCCACCAGATATAGCGTTTGCCATCCATGGGCGCACCGCCCAGAACCACAAACCGGGCCGGGGTAGAGGTCGTGTTTTCGACCACCAAATGATCGCCTGCCTTGAACACCAGCAACTGGGCGGGGTCAAAGGATTGCCCGGAGATGGTGATCTGACCGGAGATTGTATAGAGGCCGCGTTCTTCCCATCCGGCATCCAGCGGCACCTTGGCGCCCGGATCTAGGGTGATGTCCGCATAAAACATTTCAGATGCGGTTTGGACTGGCGCCGTGTGGCCGTAAAGACTGCCCGCAATCAGTTTGACCGAAGCGCCCTTGTCGGAGAATTCCGGCTGTTCCTCCGTTCCGTGATGCTGAAAGGTCGGGTCGCCTTCTTCCAGGTGTTTCGGCAGCGCCACCCAGCTCTGCAGACCGAAGAGAGGACGTTTGGCGGTCAGGCGCTCCGGCCGTTCGCGTTCGGAATGCACGATGCCCTTGCCCGCGCTCATCCAGTTGAGGGCGCCAGGGGCAATGGCAATCTCCGTGCCGAGACTGTCCCGGTGATACATCTCGCCCTCAAACAGATAGGTGACCGTGGCCAGCCCTATATGGGGATGCGGGCGCACATCTATGCCGCCTCCCACCAGAAGCTCCGCCGGTCCCATCTGGTCAAAGAAGATGAACGGGCCGACCATGCGCCGCTTTGCCGAGGGCAGGGCGCGGCGGACCGAGAAGCCGCCGAGGTCTGATGTGCGCGGGACTATGATTGTTTCGATCGGGTCACAGCTTGAGGCAACTCCGGGAATGGGATCAGGGCAGTTCAACCAGCTCATCAGTTTTTCCTCTCCGTCAATTCGCGTCTGACATCTCATTTGGGCCGCGTGTCGGGACGTGTCCATTGAACAGTCTGATTCAGGTTTTCTTCTGCTCAGAAGCGGCTATAAAGACGGGCCTTTTTCTTCAAGGTGCAGGTCGGCATGAAGCGCGTCATGATTGTTGGTGGTCCGGGCTCTGGCAAGAGTACGCTTGCCGTCGCGCTGGGCCAAAAGACCGGCCTTCCGGTCTATCACATGGACAAGATCCACTATCGCCCCGGCTGGGTTCAAAGAACCATGGCCGAAAAGGACCGGATGAGCCACGAGGTTCATATGGAAGACGCCTGGATTTTCGAAGGCGGCCATTCCAACACCTATGCGGAACGGGTCGCCCGTGCAGATACCTTCATCTGGCTGGATGTGCCGGTGGCCCGGCGGCTGTTCCGGGTCTTGAAACGCTCCATCCGGTATCACGGCCAGAACCGCCCGGATCTGGCCGAGGGCTGCCCGGAAGTCTTTGACCGGCAGACCCTTGATTTTCTGAGCTATATCTGGCGCACCCGGCACAGCGCCCGTCTGAAACTTGAAAAGATATATCAGGCCCCACCGGACCACCTTACGGTTCTGAGGTTTGAGACAATCGGGGAGGTGCAGGCCTTTCTCTCCGGGCTTCCGGCCCGGGCGCGCGCCGTCCCAAGGGTAACTTGACAACAACCGGGATCTGGCGGCACAAGGTGGTTTCACCCGGGGTGCCCTGACAAGGGGCTGAGATACTGCTGGCTCATGAGGCAGCGCAGGGACCCGACGAACCTGATCCAGGTCATGCTGGCGAAGGGAGGGTGTGCGGCCCCGAGAAGGGGCGCGGCAATGGGCTGTGAGCTCCCTTCCGAAACCACGGGACCGGACCCGGACCTTCTCAGGGTCCTTGCGGAGACACATCCTATGGCTTTTCTGATTTCAAGCGGGTCTGTCCGGCAGAAGATACATCTGCGTCTGACCTGGGCACTGTCATGAAGGTCGGAATCAAGGGCGCAGGTGTTGCCGGTCTGGTGCTGGCGCACGAACTTGCCTCGCGCGGCCTCGAGGTCGAGGTGATTGAACGCCACGAGAGCCTTTGCGCCAGTGCGTCCTGGCTCGCCGGAGGTATGCTGGCTCCCTGGTGTGAGCGGGAAAACGCGGAAGAACAAGTTCTGTCCTGGGGTGAAAAATCCATCGGCTGGTGGGACAAAGCCGTGCCCGGGGAGGTGCACCGCAACGGGACGATCGTGGTGGCCGCACCGAGAGATTCTGGAGAACTGACCCGCTTTGCGTCGCGCGCAAGCGGTTTTGACTGGGTGGATGCCGAAGCGCTGGGCGCTCTGGAGCCGGATCTGGCAGGCCGGTTCGCAAGAGGGTTGTTTTTTGCCGGAGAAGCCCATCTTGATCCGCGCAAGGCTCTCAAGGGTCTAGAGGCCGGACTGGGCGAACGCGGGGTCGGGATCCGCTTTGGCTGCCGGGACTTCTCTGCCGGAATGGGCTTGAGCGTCGAGTGCACGGGCATGGCGGCGCCAGACCCCGCGCTGCGTGCGGTGCGCGGGGAAATGCTGATACTGCATGCGCCTGAAGTCACGTTCTCCCGCCCGGTCCGCTTTCTGCATCCGCGCATCCCTGTCTATGTGGTGCCGAGGGAGAACGGGCATTTCATGGTCGGGGCAACGATGATTGAAAGCGATGACCATGGCCCGGTCTCCGTGCGCTCAGCCATGGAACTGCTTAACGCTGCCTACAGCCTTCATCCGGGTTTTGCCGAGGCCAAGATCGTTGAGACCGGGGCCGGCCTGCGCCCGGCCTATGCTGACAATCTGCCGCGCCTTGTCTTTAGCGGCAATAGCGTCTCCCTGAATGGGTTTTACCGGCACGGTTTTTTGCTTGCCCCCCATTTTGCCGTTTCGGCGGCAGACAGGATCCTTTCCCTTTTGCAGGAGACCTCCCTTGAAGCTCATCATTAACGGCGAAGCGCAGGACCGGGCCAGTGCAACACTGGCCGCCCTGCTTGAGGAACTGGCCTATGACCATGACTTTCTGGCCACTGCCAGAAACGGGGACCTTGTGGCCGCCGAAGAACGGGCCGGCTGTGTTCTCCAGGACGGGGACCGGATCGAGATCCTGTCGCCGATGCAGGGAGGGTAAGCCTATGCTGACCTTTTATGGCGAAACGGTCGGGTCGCGCTTTCTGCTCGGCACAGCGCAATATCCGTCCCCGCAGATCCTGGCGGAGGCTGTTTCGGCCTCAGGCGCGCAGATCCTGACCGTCTCCTTGCGCAGGGAAACGGCTGGCAGCGGCTCCGGCGGGCGGTTCTGGGCCATGATCCGGGAGCTGAAAGTCAAGATTCTACCCAACACCGCCGGGTGCCACTCGGTTCAGGAGGCGGTCACCACCGCCCGAATGGCTCGGGACCTGTTCCAGACCGACTGGATCAAGCTGGAAGTCATCGGCCACCACGACAGTCTCCAGCCCGATGTCTTCGCGCTGGTGGAGGCGGCCCGTATATTAAGCGGGGACGGCTTCAAGGTGTTTCCCTATACAACCGACGATGTGGTGGTCGGGGAACGGCTTTTGGAGGCGGGGTGCGAGGTCTTGATGCCCTGGTGCGCGCCAATCGGGTCGGCCAAAGGACCGGTCAATCCGGATGCCTTGCGCGCGTATCGCAGCCATTTCAGCGGCATTCCACTGGTGGTGGATGCCGGGCTTGGCCGTCCGTCCCATGCTGCGCAGGTTCTGGAACTCGGGTTTGATGCGGTGCTGTTGAACACGGCCGTTGCCAGGGCCGGGGATCCCGTTGCCATGGCGCGGGCCTTTTCGCTGGCGATTGAGGCTGGCCGGAGCGCTTATCAAGCCCACCCCTTGGAGCCGCGCGATGTTGCGGTTCCCTCGACCCCGGTTCTTGGAATGGCGGTATTTGAATGAAACTCGATCCCTTCTATCTCATCGTTGACAGTTCCGCTTGGATAGAGCGGCTGATCCCGCTTGGTGTCAAACTGGTGCAGCTGCGCATCAAGGACATGTCCGAGGAGGAGCTTCGGGTCGAAATCGCGGCCTCCAGGACGGTTTGCGAAAAGCATGGCTGCCAGCTGGTGGTCAATGACTATTGGCAGCTGGCCATCGAGGAAGGCTGTGACTTTGTCCATCTCGGCCAGGAGGATCTGGCGGAGGCCGATGCCCGTGCAATCCGCAAGGCGGGCCTGAAGCTGGGCGTATCGACTCATGACGGGGATGAGCTGGCAACGGCCCTGTCCGCCAATCCCGACTATGTCGCGCTCGGTCCTGTCTATCCGACCATTTTGAAGACGATGAAATGGGCGCCGCAAGGTGTCGAGAAGATCGGTCGCTGGAAGCAGGAAATCGGTGGTCTTCCGCTGGTGGCCATTGGCGGGCTCAATCCGGAGCGGCTGCCGGGCGTCTTTGAAAACGGGGCAGACATCGCGGCGGTGGTCACTGACATCACCCGTAGCGCCGATCCGGAAGCGCGGACGCTGGAATGGATCGCGGCAACGCAGCGCTGGCGCTAGAAGCTGAGCAAGGCGGCTGCAGCCGGTCAGAAGATTGATTTATCGCGGGCGACAAGGTCGCGCAAAAACTCCTGAACCGCAGCCACGTGGCGCAGCGGTCGGGAGCTTTCATGGGTGACCATCCAATAGGCCCGCCGCAGTTTGACCTCCGGCAGAACAGGTATAAGACTTCTGTCTCCACGCGCGATAAAGTCGTGCAGGATGCCGATCCCGGCGCCGCCGCGGACGGCTTCTGTCTGGCCAAGCGCGGAGGCGATTTCAAACCGAGCCGTCCAGTCCTTGAAGAACTCGGTGCCGTAGTTCAACTGCGGGGAATACAGCAGATCTTCCACGTAGCCGATCAGATCGTGTCCGCCGAGATCGCTGGCGGTATCCGGTGCGCCATGTTGCGCCAGATACTGTTTTGACGCGTAGAGACCGAGCGCATAATCCACGAGCTTGCCGGCGACCAGCCGTCCGGTTTCCGGACGATCAATGGTCACGGCGATGTCGGCCTCCCTGCGGGAGAGGGAAAAGGACCGGGAGACTGGCACCAGCTGCACGGTCAGGCCAGGATGCTTTTCGGTAAGCTCTCCGAGCCTTGGCGCCAGATAGGCAACGCCGAACCCGTCCGGTGCGCCGATGCGCACAGTGCCGGAAATCTCGGGCGTGTCGCCGCCCAGATCCGCTTCGGCGGCAAGCGCTTCGGCCTCCATCCGCTCAGCACGGTCAAAAAAACGGCTGCCCGTCTCGGTCAAAAGACAACCCGAGGTGGACCGGTCGAACAGCCGGGCCCCCAGGCTTTCCTCCAAAGCGGTGAGACGCCGTGCAACGGTGGCATGATTCAGGCCAAGGCGTTTTCCCGCTGCAAGAATCTGCCCTGTGCGGGCAATGGTCAGGAATATGCGAATATCGTCCCAGTTCATATCGTGTGCGATTCTCCTGGCCTATTGATCGGCCCTTACGGCCGTGTCCGTCACAGCCCATACGTGATCAAGTGAAGATTACTATAAAAAATGCACAACAGATCCGAGAATCTGGATCTTGTATATGACAAAAATAAAAGCGAAAAAGACAGGAACACATGTACGGGCCATGTGCCTTTTGGCAAAGAAGCCCGGTTTCAAGGGAGATCTGGAACATGCAGACAATTGGTCATTTCATTGATGGCAAGCGCGTGGACGGCACGTCCGGCCGCTTCGCGGACGTCTATAACCCGGCAACCGGCGAAATCCAGGCGCAGGTCGCCCTGGCCAGCCAGGACGAAATGGACAAGGCGATTGCCAGCGCCGCAGCCGCGCAGCCGGCCTGGGCCGCGACCAATCCGCAGCGCCGCGCCCGCGTGATGATGAAATTCGTTGACCTCCTGAACCGGGACATGGACAAGCTGGCAGAAGCGCTGTCGCGCGAACATGGCAAGACCCTGCCGGATGCGAAGGGCGACGTGATCCGCGGCCTTGAGGTTGCCGAATTCTGCATTGGCGCACCGCATCTTCTCAAAGGCGAGTTCACCGAGGGCGCTGGCCCGGGCATTGACATGTATTCCATGCGCCAGCCGCTGGGGGTGGTTGCGGGTATTACGCCGTTCAACTTTCCGGCGATGATCCCCATGTGGAAATTTTGCCCGGCCATTGCCTGCGGCAACGCCTTCATTCTGAAGCCTTCCGAACGCGATCCGTCCGTGCCGATCATGCTGGCCGAGCTGATGATTGAGGCAGGCCTTCCTGCCGGTGTTCTGAACGTCGTCAATGGCGACAAGAGCTCCGTGGATGCGATCTGTGACGATGACACGATCCAGGCCGTGGGCTTTGTCGGTTCCACGCCGATTGCGCAATATGTCTATGCAAGGGCAACGGCCAACGGCAAGCGGGCCCAGTGCTTCGGCGGCGCCAAGAACCACATGATCATCATGCCGGACGCGGATCTGGATCAAGCCGCAGACGCCCTGATCGGCGCAGGCTATGGCGCTGCCGGTGAACGCTGCATGGCTGTCTCCGTGGCCGTGCCGGTGGGAGAATCCACTGCAAACGCCCTGATCGAGAAGCTGGCGCCGAAAGTCGAAGCCCTGAAGATCGGGCCGTATACCGCTGGCAATGATGTCGATTTCGGCCCACTCGTCACCAAGGAAGCGCTGACCCGCGTTAAGGGATTGGTCGACCAGGGTGTCAAGGAAGGTGCCAAGCTGGTCGTTGATGGCCGCAATTTCTCCATGCAGGGCTATGAAAATGGCTACTTCATGGGCGGCTGCCTGTTCGACAATGTCACCAGAGACATGGACATCTACAAGACCGAGATCTTCGGACCTGTGCTGTCCGTTGTCCGCGCTGAAACCTACGAGGAAGCTCTGGAACTGCCGCTCAGCCACGAATATGGCAACGGCACGGCCATCTTCACCCGCGATGGCGACACGGCCCGCGACTTTGCGTCCCGGATCAATATCGGCATGGTTGGCATCAATGTGCCGATCCCCGTGCCGCTCGCCTACCACACTTTTGGCGGTTGGAAAAAGTCCGGCTTTGGCGATCTGAACCAGCATGGCCCGGATGGGATCAAGTTCTACACCCGCACCAAGACCGTGACGTCCCGCTGGCCGTCCGGCCTGAAGGATGGGGCGGAATTCGTCATTCCGACCATGAAATAACCGGCCCTGAGCAGGACTATGAACGGGCGGCCAAAGGGCCGCCTGTTTTGATTCAGGCCGCAAGGGCTCGGGCTGTTACGCTCCGGTCCGGGCGATAATGGGACAGGGAAATGATCCCGTCGATTTGCGCCAGCAGGGCTGCAAACACAGGATCTTTGAGGACTTTCTCAGAGGCCGCCTTGGCCGAGGCCAGATCCTTCCACAGGACCAAATCGGCAAGCAATCCTTCATCTTCCAGCGCTTCATAGGCCGTCCAGGACAGGAACCCGTCATACTGGCACACAAGGTCCTGCGCCGCACGCCGGGCTTTGCGGGCATCTTCAGGGTCTTTGATCTTGAAAACGACGAGCTCAAGGCAATGATCCGTCATCTCTGTCTCCATTTTTGAAATATGCGTTTTATTGCGGATAGACAATGGCACACTCCTCCTGACAGCATCCTGTCAGCACTCTTGATGTGGTCAGGGGTCATGTGGACGGCATGGCTGCCTGCGGCTTTTACGCGCGCGTTCTGGTGCGAGGATTGGCAAGGCTGTATGTCGTGTCTGCGCGGTCTAGGTCCGTGCCGGACGCGTTTGCTGCGGATCTTGCAAAATAAATGGACGGAAGATGCGGGACAACCGTATCCCTCTTCAAGCATGGTGGGGAAGGCTTGAACACTGACACGCAGACAGAAGGT
Organism: Roseibium sp. AWQ4_254; assembly: GCF_056161025.1. Lineage (NCBI taxonomy): Bacteria > Pseudomonadati > Pseudomonadota > Alphaproteobacteria > Hyphomicrobiales > Stappiaceae > Roseibium > Roseibium sp. AWQ4_254. The sequence goes on along the minus strand of NZ_JBSWYH010000007.1, from coordinate 52,320 downwards.
TTCATCGGGACGCCGGACAGGGCTGAGGCGTGGGCGCTCGGCCGGGCCGGGCGTTTGCTGGCCCTGGCTGACCTTATCTGGATTGTGCAGGCCGGTTTGATTGCCTGGGCGCTTGGGCATGTCTTGTCCGGCCTTGCCGGGCCCTCTGACGGCGGCGGCCCTCAGGCGGTCTTGATGCCGTTGCTGGCATGCACCGCCGGTATCGTGCTGACCGCCCTTTTGCGGGTCGCCCTGCAGATGCGCGGGCTGGCGCAGGCCCGCAAAGTGGCAGGGGATATCCAGACCCGGACCCGTCAGGCGCTTTTGACGGCGGCGGTTGCCCGCTCTCCCGCCGATTCGTTCCCGTCGTCCGGTGCGTTCTCCGCCCATGTGACGGATCAGATCGATCTTTTGGGTCCTTATTACCGAACTTATATTCCGCAACTGACGCGCCTCAAGACCGTGCCACTCGCAATTGTGCTGGTGACGGCCTGCTTCAGCTGGCTGGCGGCCCTGATCCTGCTTGTGACCGGACCCGTCATTCCCGTGTTCATGGCGCTGATCGGCAGCCGGGCGAAAGCGGCAAGCGAAGGCCAGCAAGAGGAACTGACCCGGTTGAGCGGCGTGCTTCTGGACCGGATCAAGGGTCTTGAGACCCTGACCCTGTTCGGAGCCGTGGACTTCACCAGATCAGAGATCGCAAGTGCAGGAGAGCGGTTCCGCCTTGGCACCATGCGGGTGCTGAAGGTGGCGTTTCTGTCCTCGACCGTTCTGGAACTGTTTTCCGCGCTCGGCATTGCCTTTGCGGCCGTCTATATCGGCTTTTCGCTCTTGGGCGACATCAGGACCGGCACCTGGGGCGGGCCTCTTGGATATTCAGCAGGTCTTTTCATGCTTTTACTGGCGCCGGAGTTTTTTGCGCCCTTGCGGGCTTTTTCCGCCGCCTATCACGATCGGGCAGCGGGCCTGGCCGCCTGCCAGAAACTGTCAGAACTGGCGGTTGAGCTTGGCGGCATCCAGACCGTTGCCGGAGACGCTACCGCAGCCCCCGTTTCTTCCGGGCAGCCGCTACAGGTCTTCAGGTCCGGCCGGGCGCCGCGTCTGGCCTTTGAAAACATGTCCTTGGCCCATGGAGATCAAACGGTGTTCCGCAATTTTCACCTTCAGATCGCATCCGGCGAAACCGTGTTTTTGACCGGCAGAAGCGGCAGCGGCAAGACCACTCTGATTGACTGTGTGCTTGGCTTCCGCAAGCCGCAACAGGGCAGAGTGCTGGTTGAGGGCATGGACGCAGGCGCGCTCTCAAAGGGGCTGCGGCAAAAGGTGATGTGGCTTGGGCAGGCCCCGCAGCTCTTCCATGGCAGTTTGAAGGCCAATCTTCTCAAAGCCGCCGTCGATCCGGAAACAGTCTCCGAGGCGGACCTCTGGCAGGCCTTGCACCTTGCCGGGGCGCAGTCCCTGGTGGAAGGCCTGCCGAACGGTCTGGCGACCCGGCTCGGGGAGAACGGGTTTGGCCTGTCGGTCGGCGAAATCCGACGGATCGCTCTTGCCCGTGCGGCGTTGCGCCAGGACGCTCTGATCCTTCTGGCCGATGAACCGACCGCAGGTCTTGATGCGCAGACGGCGGCAGATGTGATTGCCGGGCTGAAGATCCTGGCCAAGGGCCGCACAGCACTGATTGCAACCCACAATCCGGCTGTTCTGGATCTGCCCGGACGGGTGCTGGATCTGGACAGTCTGGACGGGACCGCCGCCCGGGAGGCCGCGTCATGAAAGCGATCTGGTATTTGATCCGAAGCCAGCAGCGGTTCGACCGGTTTTATTTCTGGATCGGCCTTCTGGTGGCGCTGGTGCCTGCAGCAGCCGGGCTGCTGCTTCTGGGCGTTTCCGGCTGGTTCATCACTGCTGCGGCCATAGCCGGTCTGACCGGAACCTTTTTGAATATTTTTGCGCCGAGTGCGGTCATCCGGGCCTTGGCCATTTTCCGCACTGCCGGGCGCTACGGCGAGCGGATGCTGACCCATGACGCCACTTTCCGCTTTCTGGGGGATCTCAGAAACAGGCTCTTTGCCAGACAGGCTGCGAAACTGCGCCACGGCCAGCGCTCTGCTCTGGCGCTCAACCGGCTGACCGCAGACATTGCGGCTCTGGACACGGTCTATTTGCGTCTCGTCGTGCCCCTGTGCCTGTGCGCCGTTGTGGCCTGCGGTCTGCTGCTGATCTGGTCAACGGTCTCGCTTGTGGTACTTGGCATCGGCTGTGTCTGCCTGAGCGCCTGGGCGCTTCTGGCAGCGCGGTCGGTTACGGCCGCAGACCGCAACAGCGCAAGACGGGCCGAAGCCGCGTCCGATGCCATGCGCCTGCGCGCCGCCGACCTTGCCAGCGCGCGCATGGATCTGGCGATCTACGGCGGGCTGGACGCGGAAGGCGAGCGGGTCCTGGCAGCGGGCAACCGTCTGCGGGACGCGCAAGACCGTCTGGAGCTGCGGGCTACCCGGCTCACCGGGGTGTCAAATCTGATTGGGCAGCTCTTTCTGGCCTTGATGCTGTGCGTGTGTGCCTATGGCGCAGCCAGCGGGACACTCGGCTTGCCCCAGGCGGTGGGGCTGGTGCTGGTTGTCATTGCTTTGCCGGAACTGATTTCCATGACCTTGCCGGGGCTGGCGAATCTGCCGCGTACGGTGCTGGCGGCCCAGAGGGCTTATGCCGGTGGAGCGCTTGCGGACCGGCCGGCTCTTGCGCCGCGAACCGCCTCCGGGCAGGCGCTCCAGCTTGACGCCTTCGCGCGATCCCAAACGGCCGCAGCCGCCACTGACGCCCTGACGTTCGATCATGTGTCCTTTGCCTATCCGGGCGCGGGTCGGCCTGTTCTGGACGATCTGTCGTTTCAGATCCGGCCCGGAGAGCTCGTGGCCCTGTCCGGGCGCAGCGGCTGTGGCAAAAGCACGGTCGCAGCACTGGCGGCGCGGATGCGCCGGCCGGACCAGGGCTCCATCCGCCTGATGGGGCAGGATGTGGCACATCTGGAGGAAGCGCTGCTGCGGGAAAAGGTCACGGTCGTGAGCCAGCGGGCATATCTTTTCAACGAGACGATCGCTGCGAATCTCAAGATTGCAGCCCCAAATGCTTCGGATACCGACTTGTGGCAAGCGCTTGAAAAGGCCGCCCTTGCGGCGCGTGTCGCCGGAAGTCCGCTTGGTCTGGCCACGGTTCTGGGTGAAGGCGGGTTGGGGTTTTCCGGCGGTGAACAGCGCAGACTTGCGCTCGCCCGCGCGTTTCTCACCTATCCGGACCTCTTCATACTGGACGAGATGACCGAAGGTCTGGACGAGGACACTGCACAGGACGTGCTAGCCTGTTTTCTTGCACACAGAAACGGGGCGGCCGTGCTCCTGATCGCACACAAGGCGCGTGAGCTGGAAATCGCGGACCGCGTTATTGCCTTGGAGGCGCAGGGCTCTGCAGTCAGGTCGCCGCGTTTGTCTTAGTGTTTCTGGTACGGGATGCGACGGGTTTGGTGCGGGCGTACGATGTGTCGCATTGACCCGAGCCGCGAAAACAGGGATCGGTGAACCTGTTCTCACGTCTCGCTTCGACCAGTCAGGACTGAATTCACAAAAACTGCCATTTCTATTGGAAGCAATTGATTTGGCTCAAGGAATTTGGTCGTAGCCCGGTTTTATTAAACGCTCAAGCCACTACCGGCTTTAAAGGGGAAACACGATGGAACTCAACGTCGTTGACCTGTCACGGCTGCAGTTTGCTATGACAGCGCTCTATCACTTCCTGTTTGTGCCCTTGACCCTCGGTCTGTCCATTTTGCTCGCGACCATGGAAACGGTTTATGTGATGACCGGCCGCGAAATCTGGAAACGGATGGTCAAATTCTGGGGCACCTTGTTCGGGATCAATTTTGTTCTCGGCGTCGCAACAGGACTCACTATGGAATTCCAGTTCGGCATGAACTGGGCCTATTTCAGCCAATATGTGGGCGATGTCTTCGGTGCGCCGCTGGCGATCGAGGGTCTGATGGCCTTCTTCCTGGAGGCAACCTTTGTCGGGCTGTTCTTCTTCGGCTGGGACAAGTTGTCGAAACGGCAGCATCTGGCCGCAACCTGGGCGGTGGCCATTGGCACGAACCTCTCAGCGCTCTGGATTTTGATCGCCAATGGCTGGATGCAGCATCCCGTTGGTGCGGCGTTCAATGTCGATACCATGCGCATGGAAGTGTCCAGCTTCTTCGATGTGTTGTTCAATCCGGTCGCGCAGGCCAAGTTCGTGCATACGGTCTCGGCCGGGTATGTCACGGCTGCCATGTTCATGATCGGTATTTCCGCCTGGTACATGCTGAAAGGGCGGCATATCGAAATCGCCAAACGCTCCATTACCATCGCCTCGGCCTTCGGTTTTGCCGCAGCCCTGTCGGTGGTCGTTCTTGGCGACGAGAGTGGCTATGAAGCCAACCTGAACCAGAAGATGAAGCTCGCCACCATCGAGGCCATGTGGCACACCGAACCGGCTCCGGCCGCGTTCAATGTGATTGCCCTGCCGGATATGGAAAAGCGGGAAAACATCTTTGCCATCGAGGTCCCCTATGTCATGGGCCTGATTGCAACACGGTCTCTCGATAAGGTCATACCCGGCATCAACGAGCTGGTGGATGCTTCCAAGGAACGTATCCGTGAGGGCGTGCTTGCCTGGGATGCGTTGCAGAAGGTCAGGGCCAACCCGGACGCCGTTTCCGATGAGGTCCGTCAAACCTTCTCCGAGAATGCCCATTCGCTCGGCTATGCCTATCTGCTGCTGCCCTATACAGACAATCCGTTGACAGCGACGGAAGAGCAGGTGGATGCGGCAGCGTGGTCCACCGTGCCGAATGTCTGGCCGATGTTCTATTCCTTCCGCATCATGGTTGCCTGCGGCTTCTTCTTCATCTTGTTCACCGGGGTTCTGTTCTTCTATTCCTCGGCGGGGCGGCTGGACAAATTGCGGAACAACCGGCGCTGGCTGCTGCATGTGGCGGTCTGGTCGATCCCGCTGCCGTGGATTGCCTGCGAAATGGGCTGGTTCGTGGCCGAATATGGCCGTCAGCCCTGGATCATCGAAAGCATGCTGCCGACATCGGCGGGCGTGTCCAATCTGACGGTGACCGAGGTGCTGCTCACCCTTGCCGGCTTTGTCGCGCTCTACAGCACGTTGCTGGTGATCGAGGTCTCCTTGATGATCAAATACATCAAGATCGGCCCGGAAGACGGTGACCTTGGCCAGCCTGATACCCCTGTTGCGGCCCAGCCCCATTCGGGTCGAACACCTGTCCCAGCGGAGTAAACAGTCATGATTCTCTATGAATTGATCGATTACTCGATCCTGAAAGTGATCTGGTGGGTGCTGCTTGGCGTGCTCTTGATCGGGTTTGCGGTCATGGACGGCTTTGATATGGGGGTCGGTGCCTTGCTGCCCTTCGTCGCCGAGACCGATATTGAGCGGCGTGTTGCAATCAACACGATCGGGCCGACCTGGGAAGGCAATCAGGTCTGGTTCATTCTGGGCGGCGGCGCGATTTTCGCCGCCTGGCCAGCGCTTTATGCGATCAGCTTTTCCGGCTTCTACCTGGCTATGTTTGTGGTCCTGGCGGCCCTGATCCTGCGGCCGGTCGCGTTTAAGTACCGGTCAAAGAAACCCGACCCGTCCTGGCGCACCGCCTGGGACTGGGCGCTGTTCACCGGGTCCTTTGTTCCGGCGCTGGTCTTCGGGGTTGCGGTCGGCAACGTCCTGCTTGGCGTGCCGTTCACGCTCGATAACGAACTGCGCATGACCTATGAAGGCAACTTCTTCGGTCTGTTCTCGGTCTTCTCGCTGGTCTGCGGACTTTTGTCTGTGTGCATGCTGGTCACGCATGGCGCTGTCTGGCTGGTCATGCGGGCAACGGGGGAGGTGGCCGCACGGGCCCGCCGGTTTGGAACCATCGCGGCGCTGGCAAGCATCGTTCTGTTTGCGCTTGGCGGCTATATGATTGCCAGCGGTTTCGTGGAAGGCTTCCGCATCACCTCCGAGATTGACCCGAACATGCCGGCCAATCCGCTCGCCAAGCAGGCGATTGTCGAAGGTGGCGCCTGGATGGCCAATTACGCAGCGTATCCCGCGCTGTGGGCCGTTCCGGGGCTCGGGTTTCTGGGGCTGTTTGCAACGCTGATCCTGCTGCAGACCCGGCTGGAAGGCCTGATCTTCCTGTTCTCGAAACTGGCAATTGTCGGGATTATCTCGACAGTGGGGATCTCCATGTTCCCCTTCATCCTGCCGTCCTCGATCCAGCCGGATGCGAGTCTGACGGTCTGGGATGCGCCTTCAAGTCATCCGACCCTTTTCAACATGCTGGTGGTTACCATCATCTTCCTGCCGATTGTGTTGGCCTACACGGCTTGGGTTTACAAAGTCCTGTGGGGCAAGGTCGATGCGGAAAGCATCGAACGCGACAGCCATACGGCCTACTGAGGAGAGACGAACGATGTGGTATTTTGCCTGGATGCTCGGAATGCCGCTGGCCTGTTGCCTGGCGATCCTGAACGCCATGTGGCTGGAGCTGCGCGCGGAAGACGAACGGCGCGAAGAGAGCATGCGGCGTTCGTGACGGGAGCGGTCAACCGGGTGTTCCTTTCTGTGTCTGCTATCAGGGATTTCAACACAAGAGTCTCCCAGACTGACCGTTAACAAACGCGGCCCGGCTCGATCCGATCAGGCCCGGCCGGCAGGCTGGCCTGTTTCCGTAAGGACAAGGGCTCGTACGATCAAGCGTCAAAAGACAAAAAAGGCCCCGGATCAGCATCCGGGGCCTTTTTTGTTTCAGGGTTTTATCGCGTGCTGCGCTCATGAAACGCGATATGCGTCAGGCCTCAGGCGGCTTCGATCTTGGCAGCGCGCAGCTTTTCAAGAATGTTCTGCGGCGAGGACACGCCGTAAGGATCGCTTTCGCAGTTGTCGGAGAAGCCTTCTTCTTCGAACCACTGTTCAACTGTGCCGTCGGTGACAACCGCGCCATAGCGCCAGGAGCGCATGCCAAACCCAAGATTATCCTTGGCGACCAGCATGCCCATCTTGCGGGTGAATTCGCCGGACCCGTCCGGGATCACCTTCACATTTTCAACGCCTTGCGCCTTGGCCCAGGCGTTCATGACGAAGGCGTCATTGACAGAGATACAGTAAATCTCGTCAACGCCCTCTGCCTTGAACTCTTCGTAGAGCTTCTCGAAATCCGGCAGCTGGAAGGTGGAGCAGGTCGGCGTGAAGGCACCTGGCAGGGAGAACAGGACAACTTTCTTGCCCTTGAAATAGTCGTCGCTGGTCTTGTCTTCCCAGCGGAACGGGTTGGGGCCGTCAACGCTCTCGTCGCGGACACGGGTGCGGAAGGTAACGGAAGGAACTTTTTTGCCGAGCATCATTGAACTCCAGGTGTGTCAAGATCTGATGGACGCTGAGAGGAGAGACAGCCGGAACGGCCGATGGGAGGGCGAGGTCCGGTCACGGCGTCTGCAGAAACGTCCAGACCCTTCCGGTAGCGCAAATGCTGCGCTGCCACAAGGCGCTCTTCAAACCCGACCCATAGTTCAGCTGACAATTCACAGCTCGTTTGGCTATTGTGAACTGGCAGAAAACCGTTGAGTTTGCCGCTGCTGAGCTGCCAAGAGGTTCGACTTTGAGGGGCCTGCCAAAGGGGACGCTTTGGTGCGTCGCAGCAGGTGCGGTCCTTACGTTCAGGCCTTTCAAGACGCGAAGGGGCATGGTCTGGATCTGCCAGGGGCGAAAAAGTAGGCCTTGCGCCAAAGAAGTGTCAAAAGCCGCTATACAGACCGGCGATTGCCCAATAGTGTTTTTCCCAGATTCAGGCCAGATCAAGGGGACTTGCTCTTGGCCTATACGAGGCGGACACGGCGCCAAGCGCGCGGGAAGTGGGAATTTGACAGGACGAGTCTTTGGGGCGGTGCGGCGCCTGTGTATGGGATTGGCCATTGTGGTCTTTCTCGGGCAGCTGGCCATGGTGCTGATGCGCTATCTGCTCGGGTTCGGGCTTCTGGAACTTCAAGATGCGGTCAATTACGCCTTTGCGGCGTTGGTGGCCTTGTCAGTCGCCGTCTCCTTTGAAGGCGATAAACATGTACGGGTCGATGTCTTCCGCCAGCGTTTCAGCGTCCGCACCAACCGGCGTATTGACCTAGCGGGAGATCTGCTCTTCGCCCTGCCTGTCTTTGGCCTGATGCTCTGGAGCGGATTTCCCCTGGTGCGCAGTTCCTGGGAAATCCTGGAAGGCTCGCCTGAAACCGGCGGGCTGCCGGGTCTGTTTGTGGTCAAGACCTGTCTGCTTGTGCTGCCTGCTCTGGTGCTTTTGCTGATCCTGACCCGGCTGGCCGGCCTTGTGAGGCGCCCGGCCTCATGAGTATCGATATTGTCTGGCTTTTGCTGATGGCCTTTGCCGTCTTTGCCGCGATCCTGTCCGGCGTGCCGGTGCTTCTGGCAATTGCCGGGGCGCCGACACTTGTGGCGCTGCTGGCGGCGGCCGCTGGGGATTTTGATCTGGTGTTCTTTCAGGCGGTGCCCCAGCGTCTGTTCGGCATTATGTCCAATCCGCTTCTTTTGGCCGTGCCGCTGTTTGTCTTCATGGGGCTGCTTCTGGAAAAATCCAATCAGGCCGAGCGCATGCTCAAGAGCCTGTCGGCGGCCCTTGGCGGCAATCAGTCGGCTCTGGCGCTCGCTGTGGTTCTGGTCAGCGCGCTGATTGCTGCCTCCACCGGCATTATCGGAGCAACCATCGTCATGCTTGGCACGATCATGCTGCCTGCGCTGCTGGGGGCGGGGGTCGACAAACGCATGAGCAGCGGCCTGATCTGTGCCAGCGGCACCCTCGGCCAGATCATTCCGCCGTCCATCGTGCTGATCCTTCTGGGGGATCAGGTGTCGAACGCCTATTTCGAGGCCCAGCAGGAGGCCGGGAATTTTGCGCCCGATCCGGTGACAGTGGGCGATCTGTTTGCAGGCGCCTTGCTGCCCGGTCTGTTGCTGGTGGCCCTTTATGCGGCCTATGTGCTGATCCGGCTGCGCGGGAAGGGGGCGGCGGCTGCCGGGGAAAGGGCAGCGCCCGTGGAAAGGCCGGGCGCTAGTGAACTGATCCGCAGCATTGCCCCAACGCTTGGTCTCATTGTCGCAGTCCTCGGCAGCATTCTGGTCGGCATTGCAACGCCAACGGAAGCGGCCAGTGTCGGTGTTGCCGGGGCCTTGCTGATCGCCGCATCCGGGCAGGGCGGGTCTGTCAGCTGGGCGGCCCTTGGCTGCGCGATGCTGGCGCTTTTACTTCTGGGACTGCGTCAGGCCGGCCTGCTCGGGCTTGGCTTTTATGAAGGCCAGATCAACTGGACGGCGGGATCGGTCGTCTCCAGTGTCCTCACGGCTGCTGTTCTTGCCTTGATGCTGGCGGTGTCGGCACCCTTGCTGCGCTCCGGCGTTCTGGCGGCGGCATTGCGGGAGACGGTCACGATTACCGGCATGATCTTCGGCATTGTCATGGCCGCCAGCATCCTGTCGCTGGTGTTCCGGGGCTTTGACGGCGACGGACATGTGGCCGAATTGCTGGAGGCGCTGCCCGGCGGGGTCTATGGCATGCTGTTCCTGACCCTCCTGGTGATCTTCCTGCTCGGCTTCATTCTGGAATTTGTCGAGATCATCTTCATTGTGGTACCGATTGTCGGGCCGATCATTCTGCAGAGCGATATCAGCCCGGTCTGGTTCGCGGTTCTGATCGCGCTCAACCTGCAAACCTCGTTCTTGACGCCGCCGTTCGGATTTGCGTTGTTTTATTTCCGCTCCGTGGCCCCGGCCTCCATCCGCACCGGTCAGATCTATCTGGCCGTGATCCCCTTTGTGGTCATCCAGCTTCTGGCCCTTGGCCTTGTTGCCGCCTTTCCGGTGCTGGCGACCTGGCTGCCGGAGATCCTGTTCCGATGACCTGGTGTTCTATTATTGCTTGAAAAGGAGACACATCATGAAAAGACGCGATTTCCTGAAAGCGGGGGCGGCTGCAGCCCCTGCCAGCCTGCTGGCGGCCCCGGCCGTTGCCAAGGGCAAGATCGAGTGGAAATTGCCGACCTCGTTTCCGGCCAAGGCCCCGGGTGTCGGCACCAATGTCACCACCTTCGCCAAGCGGGTGGAGGTCATGTCCGGCGGGGAGCTGACTTTCAAGATCTTCTCCAGCGGGGAGCTGGTGCCTCCCTTCGGCGTGGAAGACGCGGTTCAGCAGGGCACTACGGAAATCGGCCATTCAACGCCCTATTATTCGGCGTCCAAGAACTCAGCCCTGCATTTCTTCTCCGCCGTTCCCTTTGGCATGACCGCGCTGGAAATGACCGCCTGGCTGCGCTATGGCGGCGGGCAGGATCTGTGGGACAGCATCTATGAAGAGCGCGGCCTCAAGCCGTTTTACTGCGGCAGTTCCGGGGTTCAGGCCGCTGGCTGGTTCAAGACGCCGGTGAAAAGCCTTGAGGATCTGGCGGGCCTCAATATGCGCATTGCCGGGCTTGGTGGCGAGGCCATGCGCAAGCTCGGTGTCAATGCGGTTCTGCTGCCGCCTCCGGAAATCTTCCCGGCCTTCCAGTCCGGCGCGATTGATGCGGCCGAATGGGCTGGTCCCATGCTAGATATGGCCTTCGGCCTGCAGAAAGTCGCCAAATACTGCTATGTGCCAGCGTTCCACGAGCCATCCGCTTCCCTTGAGATTGTCGTCAACAAGGACGCCTTTGACAGTCTGCCCGCCCATCTTCAGGCCATCATCGCCAATGCGGCAGAGGCAGCCTCCGTCGAAACCACTTCCCAATTCGACTATTACAACGCGGTCGCCATGCAGAAGCTGATCGCCGACGGCATCACCTTTGGTCCATTCCCGGACGATGTGATTGCCGCGCTGCGCAAGGCGGTCACCGAGGTGATGGCCGAAAACGCGGCCGCCAACCCGGTCTTTGCGGACGTCCAGAAAAGCTATGATGCGTTCCTGGATCTGGCCAAGGACTACGCGGCGCTTGTCAAGGCGGCCACCTTCACCCAGCGGCTCTGACAACGTCTTCCTGGCCCTGAGCGCCTTGCGCGCACTCTTCTGGCGGCGCCTTGAGGTCAGGCGCTGCCCTGTCATTTGGGGACAGGGCAGGTCCCGGTTTTGCGTCGGTGCACCGCTGATGATATCTAGGCGGCCATGACAGCCGAACACCGCCTTTACACAGCCCACCAGCCCCGACTGGCCGTCGCGCCCATGATGGATTGGATGGACGTCGCGAAAAACGGCGCAAAATCAATCGCTAAAGGTTCCGATATTAGCGAAGTTGTACCCTCGTTGTACTTCTTGGCGCTGGTATCGCCGATTCCGATGGAACTGGGGGTAGGACGGGCGAATAGCCATTGCGTGACCAAGCCTGGTGGTTATGCCGGGATCAGGGGGCAACCAGCGCGAAGCCGACGCCGAGGAATTATTTGGTGCGAAAGGCGCGAGCCTCGGACAATGCGATCTCGCGGCGGTTGTCTAGGTACAAGGCTAAGTCCTGCAGGTGCACACCCTTCGCGCTTTTCTGGAGGACAAGCTCAAACTGACGCTGAATATGGGCAAAACCCATAATACCCACGTCAATCATGGCTTTGTTTTTTTGGGACACGGTCTCATTCGTAAGCGGGATAGATGGGGACCATGCGTGTCTCAACCACAATACCCAAGGAAAAGGCTAAGGCGTTCACCCATAAACTCGTCAAAGCTTTATCCGGCAACCATGATGTCAGGACCGTCGCTATGATTGACCGCCTTAACCGTCAGCTGACGGACTGGGCGGGAAATTACAAGTTCGCGGGCTTTGCAGCCTATTAAATCCAACGCATCGACACTGGTGTGTTTTGGAAGTTTGCCCGAAACTGACCAGGCCGATGATAGGCTTCAAGGCGTTCCATTCGGCAAGCGCGATGCTGGACGGAATTGAAACAGCGCACATGATCCGAAAGGGACTATTGAACCAGCCGGGTGTCCCTGCTTACCGCCAGTTCATGGAACTCGCAGGATAAACGTGTCAAGACAGAGCCGCCACTCTGACCTCGAAAAAAATTGCGACACTACCAATATTTCAGCAAACTTCTGCGTTGACCGGAACAGCACGAAAAGACCTCTTTTTTCAAAACTCTGAACCTTTTTTCCTTTTGCTGGGACATACCTTTGAACCCTTCGGCTGCTTTGGGACCGAAGTTAATTTCATTCGGTTCCGGATTGACCAAATGCGGTATGTTATCGGCATTCTTCTCGCGCTCTCAATTGCCTCGACACCTTTTGCCTGGCATTGGGCAAGCCGGTATTTCGCTCCGCCACCTGTTGCGGTGGTTGATACCAGCAAGCTGGAATCCGAATTGGAAACCTTGCGGCGGGAGTTGACCCAACTTCAAAGCCGTGTGGATGGGCTCGATATTCGGATGTCATTGGGTCTTTCCCGGCAAACGGAAGAACCGGAGGCGGCCAAAGAAAACCCGGCTGCCTCGGACAGCTTGAAAGATTCTTTTGCCCAGGTGGTTCTGATTGCCGACCGAAGGTCTGTAAATAAAGGACTCACTGTAGCCTCCCCGTCCTTCCTGCGGGACCTTATTGGACTGCCTAGGGAAGGCCTTACGGACGATTGCCAATCGGCAACCAATCCGAAACTGAAAGGTCTTTTGAAGACCGAGGATGTCGGGCCGATCAAGGCGCGCATGCTGGAACCGGCACTGGTGTCGATCCGCCAGGTATTCGCCAATGTTCAGGTTTTTGAACCGGAACTTTACGACCGGATCAAAAGCGCCGGCTCCTTGTGCGTGCGCCGTATCCGCGGGTCCATAACTTCGGCGTCCTCTCACGCCTACGGTTTGGCGGTGGATATCAACATTGACGGCGTGCTCGACAACTTGGCCGATGGCAAGACACAGCTTGGATTGATCCTTCTGGCCGATTTCTTCAAGAAGGAAGGCTGGATCTGGGGAGCGGGCTTCAGTCGTGAGGATTCCATGCATTTCGAGGTCAGCCGGGAAAAACTGCTGCAGTGGCGCCGGCTCGGTGAAATCTAAGAACTTGCTCGCGGACTCAGCGACTTACCGTTGTGCACGTGAGAAACGGGTTTCGCTGACCCGAGGCGCGCGCTTCGGGGACCTCAGGAGCAAGGACACATGCTGCACATGTCGAAAGGCTCCATGTCGATTGCGAATTGCAGCGAACCCTGAAGCGCCAGCATGACATTCAGAAACGGTGAAATTGCCAGACGCGGCGGGCTGAAATGAAAGGACGGTGCGGCGAAGTTTGACGACCCGGCAATTCGCTCGCCCAGTTTAATGTCCTCCATCGGCGGCAATGTTTGTAGCATCTGGTTCAAACGGAGTGCCGGCAATGGGATCGGGATATTGAAGAACGACCAATTCTGAAGCATCAGGCGCACCCGCCTTACGGTCGCCGGGGCGAAGCCGGCATCACCGAAGGCCTCGTTGATAGTCGCCAAGGATTCCAACACCAGGGCCAGCTTTGTCAGGGTAGGAAACGGAATGGATAAGTGCGGCGGGCGCAAATTCGCCATCGCCCCGAAGAAGTTACTCAAGCCGGAATAGCTCTCCGGGCTACCCAGGGGCGGCAAATTGAGCGTTTCACTCAGCATTGCCAAAGCGGGGAGCCCCCCCATGAATTTGACCATTTCAAAATGGGGGCGGGAGAGGGCAAAACTGTAGCTGTGAGAAAACGGGACGGGCGGCTCGCTTGCCATTTCGAAGGGATCAAGTCCGAATCCCTGGAGGTCGAGCACCAGCCGGGCAACCAGGGCGTAATTTAACAATGGCTGGATTTTCAAGCTGGCGAGATAGCCCAGGCGCGGCCAGACATTGGACTCGATACTGGCGGCGGCCTGCTGCATCTGCATTTCGAACATCGGCAGGTCGTCGAGTTTGAAATTCCCCACCATGAGATTGAACATGGCCGACAGTTGAAAGGCCGCGCCACCGCCGAAGTCGATCCGAGGCATGCGCGCCAGGTCAAATCCGGCGGCAATTTGCATGTCGAGCCGGTTTGCAGGATCCAGCGCTGGGAGCGCGGCCGCCAGCCGGAGGGACAGCGGCAGTGTCGGCAGTAGCGGGGTAACTCCCCAGTCATAATAATTGCGGACATGCTCGGCCGGGACGGTGCAAAAACAGGGCATGGGTGTCAGACCTCCACCGCAATGACAGAGACATTGTCCGATGCCCCGGCGCTGAGAGCGACGGCCAGGAGGTCGTCGGCTAGAGTATCAATGGGTTTTTCCATCAGATACTGGCGCAGGAGCTGGTCGTTCGCATATTGCGACAGGCCGTCAGAACACAGCAGAAAGCGATCGCCCGGGAGGATGTTGCCCCGGCGCTTGTCGATTTCCAATACGTCGCCAACACCAACAGCCCGTGTGATCTGGTTGCTGATATCGGATTTATCAGCCTCTTCCCAGGTCATTTGCCCTTGTTCGACCAGTTCGCCGACAACGGAATGATCAAAGCTGACCATGCTCAGTACGCCTTCCCGGAGACGATATAGCCGGCTGTCTCCGACCCAAAGGCACAAAAAGTGTTCGTGCGATAGAGCGAGCAACACGACTGTAGCTCCGATGGTACCCTGCGCGCGCCGGCCAGCTTCGTCTTTTATCCTGGCATGAGCCTGATGGAGGGCCGTGCGTGCCTCCGTCATGACGTCGGCTGGCTGGAGGTCCGATGGAAGCTCGTTCAGGGCTTCCACGATTGCCTGGCTGGCAAACTCACCACCAATGTGCCCCCCCATGCCATCGCTGACGACCCAAAGTGCGATATCCGGGCGCAAGAGGATCGAATCCTCGTTTACCTTGCGAACCCGGCCGACATGGGTGCGGGCGCTGTGGGCTCGGATACGATCCGTCATTCATTGCCTTCAAGTTGATTGGAGCCCTGATGGCCGGGGTTCCAGACCGGAGCGTTGAAATCGAAAAATACCGCGGCCAGATTCCGGCTTTCAGGCATTCCCCGGCACACCATGGTCCGATGGATGTCCTCAATTGCGGAGACCCAAAGGGTCGCGCCACTTCGGGCCGCGAGGTTGGTCAATTGGCGTTCGACGGTGTCATCGCAAGCAATCAGATCTGCGTTTCCCAGGTGCGTTGCAGTGACGGACACAGTTGTCTCCTGGCGTTCCGGCAAGGTGCTCAATGCTCCCTGGAGTGCATCAATTGTCGCGCCGTCGTCGAGCATGGAAAGGGCTATATTTTCCAAGTTCTCGTAGATCGGGGAGAGACCCTGATAGAGATCCCAGGCGGATGCCTGCCCATCTTCGGATTGATCTTCGACACAAAGGCAAAACGGAAATTGCCTTCCCACCCGGTCAACGCTTGGCATGAAGATACCGGCAGCCGCATTGGGGCCACAGACATCCCGTGGCAGGGCAAAGCGCCATATGGGTGCTGTCATGTAACTGCCCAGCCAGTTCTCCTGGAGTGCTTCGCTGCCGGCGGCCACCATGGTTTGCATCCAGCTATCCCAGGCCGAAATGAATTGTGGCGACAAACCTGCGCGGATGAAATCACCCACGCAAGGAAGCTTTCCGAACCAGCCGACCGTCCATTCATTCTGGGTCATAGGGAACTCGGGCAGGCGAAATTCTCGAGAGCGGTGACAGTGAACGGGTTCAAGGCGGATCCTGCGCGCAGCTGAAAGATCGCGATGCGTCCTCCAAGATTGAAGATCACCCGGTTACGGTCTGACACATTGGTTCGGCGCACCTCTGCGGTATCGAGCAGGCGGAACCAGGCCCAGGGTCCATCCATCTGAATCGTGTTCTTCAGGTCCGGACGGGACGGAGAGACTGTGACACGCGTGCGGCCACCGCTGCCTTGCCCAGGCCATACGAGAGGCGTGACTTCGGGTGGTCCGTGGGCATAAGTCACCGGTTGTCCGTCAATTTCGACCACGACCTGTTCAACGTTCGGATCAAGAGCGACCGGTTTGATGTCGAACCTGATAGAGGGCGGACCGGCTGTCAAAAAGAAGCTGTCGCGGATTTCGCGTGCCTTCTGAAACTGGGCAATGACAGCGTTGGAAATCCCGATATCGACACCGTTCACCCGCCGAAGCCGCCAAGGATCGGTGGTGGTGTCGACGAAGGGGACAAGGTTCTCCTTGAAAAAACCGTCGATCAGTCCGTCGGGGGCAAACAGCTTGCCGAAGTCCGCGATTGTGATGTCCGCCTTTGCTTGCGGATCGATTGGATACCGCCCATTGATTGCCTGTTGGCAAAAGGGAAGAACATCAGCTTGCCATTTGCCGTTGAGTTCGGTTCTGGCTCCGCCAACAGCCGCGCCGGAGGACACTGCGACCACCTGGTTGGCCCAACGCTGCAACGGATTGGGAAGGAGCGTCGCGGTTGCCTGAAGTTCGTCAGAAGGGGTTGCCCGGTTGCTGACGATCGCTGTGCCGGAGTTTTGGCCAAGGGACAAACGATTGAGCTGGTCAAAAATGGCGACCATCTGCTGCATCACCTCGTCGAGACGGGATGGTACACCTTCGGAAGAATTCACCAGTTCATGCAGTGGGCGGAACCGTTCTTCAACAAAGAATCCTGGAGGAATTTCCTTTGCACCGCCACTTGCGGCTTCTACGCTGGAGACCAATGCGCCAACAACGGAAAGCCGGGTTGCGTCGATCGATGAGATTGCTTCGTCTTTGGCAAAGCCTGCTGCCGCCGACACAGCGGAGCTTTTGGCAGCTACGCCGCCGGGGAGACGGGTCAGCCGGGTTTCTCTTGCGACAGAGTTCAGGATGTTGCGGATTGGGGACGTCGGGCCGGACAGAATGTTGACGACCTGGGTTGCTTGTCCGACGCTTTCCATCGGGATGATGTCGACGTCTGAAAGAAGCTCGTCATAGCGGGAGACGAAGTCGTTTTCATAAAGGGCCAAAACATCCCGGTCGAGACGGTCGAGTGTTTCCGGCGTGACTTCTTCTGCCTTTGAACCGAGCACAAGGCTCTGGAATTTCACCCGTGTCTCGACGGTGGCGAGTTGGGGGAGAAAGTACTCGTAGAACCCCGCGTGGGTGTAGACTCCTTCTACGCCCGCGCTCAGCGGCTTGCCTGATGTTCTGAGAAAGACGCGCGACACGGCCGGGCCACCCGCATCCGTGATACGGAACGGAGGCAGGGCCTTGGCCACCGGAGACGTGACAATGCTCTGATAGATACGTTCCGCCAGCGGGGTTTCAGCCAGAAGGGACTGGATTTGCTCCACGAGAGGGCCGTTCAGGCCAATGCGGCGCATGGGCTGGCTCAGCAGCTCATCCAGGTGGTCGGCGAGATCCGCCTGCAATTCGGTCTGGCCAGGAAATTCCAGCGCCCAGTCCGCGGTCATCCAGCTTCTGACTGTTGGAGCATCCATGGCGCCTTGCAGGCCGAGCATCAGGTAGACTTTCAATCCTTCAAACAAAAAATCGGGATTGTTGATGTTGGCCTGCAACTGTTCTTCCAGGCGGAATAAAAGGCGCGGAAGCAGGAGGGCATTGAGGGCACCCCGATAGGTCTGTGCGGACACGGTGCCGATCGTGTCACCTTGATAGAGACCGAAGGTCAGCTCCAAGGGCGGCTCGGGGTCAGTCGCCGCCGGGTTGCCGGGGAGGTCTCTTAGTTTGTTCAGGGCTGGAACAACAGGTACCAGGTTTGCATCGGCAATCGGATTGCCTGGTATCTCGCGGCGGATTTCCTGAAACTCTTCGATCTGCGCGCGGGCACCATCAACCAAAGTAACGTTTCCAAGATAACTGTTGGTCCAGACACCACCTGTAGCGAAAAGGGCAACCACTCCTGTGGCAATGATGCCGCGCTTGAGCCACCGATACCGGCGTTCAACAACGTCGTCGGCCGAGACAAGTCCGGATTCGGGAAAAATAACTTGGTTCAGCAACCGGGTCAGGAAATAGCTTCTCCCTTGCCCGCGCCCGGTTCCGATTGCCTGGCGACCGATGCCGAACGTCTGGGACATGCCCATCATCATCCGGTCGATCGGCGTACCTTCCTGGGTGCCGGAAGTGAAATAGACACCGCGCAGGAACTGGCTGTCCTCGTATCGGCTGTCCTGAAGGATTTCACCGAGAAAGCCCTCGGCGGTCGAACGCAGCGACGCGAACTGGTCCGGAAAACCTGCAATCAGGCTGCGACGCTGATAGTCTGTTTCGGCCTGCATACGCTCCAGGCTGAGATTGGAGATTTGGCCAACGAGAGCCGTAAATTCCGTATCAAAAGCAGAGATCGGGTTGGTCGAACGGTCATTTTTGTCGTGGGTCAGAGTAAAGCCCCAAACCTGCTCGCGGTCTTGTGCTCCCAGATTGTCGAAAAATTCCTGGAAGCCGGCGATCAGATCGACCTTCGTGAAGAGAATATAGACCGGGAACCGCACGCCAAGCT
Source organism: Roseibium sp. AWQ4_254 (assembly GCF_056161025.1). Lineage (NCBI taxonomy): Bacteria > Pseudomonadati > Pseudomonadota > Alphaproteobacteria > Hyphomicrobiales > Stappiaceae > Roseibium > Roseibium sp. AWQ4_254. Next base: position 33,881 of record NZ_JBSWYH010000007.1, on the reverse strand, counting down.
TTTGGCGCAGCTCATGCAGACGAGTCCGTATGGCCTGGGCGTGCTCCTGCCGTTCTTGTTCATTCGACAGGGATAGATCAGACAGGCTGATTGCGATCATCACGCCATTGATGGGCTGACGGCGGCGATACTTCTTGAGCATATCGAGAAAACCGGTCCAGGCCTTGGCGTCCACATCCCGCTGACTATCCTGGGTCGTGTAACGGCCAGCGGTGTCAATCAGAACGGCTTCGTTGGTGAACCACCAATCACAGTTCCGCGTTCCGCCAATTCCGCTGATCGCCGTCTTGCCCATGCGTTCGGCCAAGGGAAAGCGGAGCCCGGAATTGACGATTGCGGTCGTCTTTCCCGCACCAGGAGGGCCGATGATGATGTACCAGGGGAGCTGGTAGAGATAGCGTGTTCTGAATCGCCCACCGAGCTTGGATTTGCGCAGGAAAGCCATGGCTTCGGTAAAGCGCTTGCGCAGCTCGTCCAGTTCCGCCTGAACAGTTTCATCCTCGGTATTCCGGGGCGCTTGAGCACCGCCGCTTGTTATGGCATCGGCCATTTTCCGGTCGCGGGAGCGCCGCACAAGCAATATGGCTAGGATCGCAATCGCGTTGATTGCGGCAATCGCAGCCAGGGCGACAAGACGCTGGCTGATGCTGTCAAGGGGGCGGAAATTGCCGATGGCGAGCAGGGGCCCCAGATACCAGATGCTGATGGCCAGGATCAGGCTGAAGATGATCAGAAGGCCGATGGTGCTGAAGACGCGGGCAATGATTTTGTTCAACATGGTCAACCTGCCTTCACGAGGATGATTTCGATGCGACGGTTCTTGGCTCGGCCGTCAGCCGTGTCGTTGGAAGCAACTGGGTTCCGATCCGCGCGGCCTTCGGCGCTGATGCGGCCCTTGTCTTCCAGTGAAGTCGAAATGCGCTGCATGACGGACTTGGCACGGGCGAGGGAGAGTTCCAGATTGGATGGAAACCGTGCCGTTCGGATTGGAATGTTGTCGGAGTGACCAACCACGCTAATGCGGCCTTCCTCGTCTCCGAGGGCTTTTGCCACCCGATCCATGATTTCTTGGAAACGCGGATCGAGCTGGTCGGAGGCAGACGCAAACATGCCCTTTCCGGCAATGTTGATGGTCAGGGAGTTGCCTTCACCGGTGACGGTAACCAGGCCTTCGTCGATCTCCGGCTGAAGGAAGGCCGAAACGTTTTCGATCGTCTTCACTTCTTCGGATTCAGGCGGCGGTGGCGGCGGTGGTGGTGGCGGTGGCGCCGGTCGGTCCAGTTCGATCGGTCCATTGAAATCGAGCGCTGCGATTTGTGCGCCGAGGGCTTGAGTGTCTCCTCTCAGCAAAAAGGAGAAAATGAAGAAGGTCAGACAGATAGCTGCAAGAGCCGCTCCGCTGGTGATGAATAGGGGTGTCCAGACTGACAAAAGCCGGTGCGGCGAATGCTGGCCCCTCCAGTGCGGAGACAGGGACGGATCGGCCGAGCCCCGATGGGTGCGGATAAGGCGTGCCAGACCGTCGCGGATGGACAGGTGTTTTTCGTTTCCGCGGTCTGCGACACGAAGCCGGCCCTCGAAGCCCAGGCTGAGGCAGACATAAAAGAACTCCAGCAGGACCAGGTTTTGCGAGGGAGCCTTTTCCAAACGAGTTAGAAGATCGAAAAAGCGGTCACCGCCATAGGTTTCCTTGTGGAAGGTGCCGACAATGCTCTGCTGGGTCCAAATGCTCTGTCCGCCCCACGGCGTATTGAGGACGACATCATCGATAGTCGCGCAAATGGCATAGCGGGCGAGACGCACGGTTTCGGCAGCGATGCCCGCTTCCAACGCTCTGTTGCCAAAGGCGCGGACCTCGGCGATCACGCTTTCGCGCAGGTCAGCGGGATTGGAGTGCTGCGCGCGGTTGCGGATACGGGCGGCGAGTGCAAAGAGAGGTGACGCAGCGGCATTGAGCGGGTTCATGCCGGCATAGGCCTGGTTCAGCGGAATTGCCGGCGAAGGACCGGAAGGCTGAGTGGATGGTGCTTGTGGTTGAGGAGAGCGTCCGCTGACATTTTGCGATGCTTCCTGACGTTCAGCTTGCGTTCCGGAATTCCCGCTGGCGCTGGGCGGCGGCATTGGGGTTGGCGCAGCCGGCCGGCGTCCGGCCGGGTTGGGACGGATCACCGTTTTGTCCGTGTCGAATGGTTCGGCAAAAGGATCGTCGCGATTCATCGGTCTTTCCTCAAAGTTCAGCGGGTTAGCGGATAGCCCAGAGTTGCAGGTCCAGGTCTGGGAAATCGCCAGCCACGTGGATGGCGAGGCCGCCGGATGTGGTCATTTGTTTCCAGTAGGTGCTGTCGGAATCGAGCTCGAAATAGACAACACCGGAGTGATAGGGGACTTGCCGGGGGGCAACCGGAAGAGGCCGCATGGCAATCCCGGGCAACGCGGAATTGACGAGTTGCCGGATTTGTTCGACCGGGCCGAGCTTGGCTTGTGTGGGAAAATACCGCCGGACACTTTCCGCCGGGACGGACGCTTTCGCGGCAAGGACGAATGTTGCCGATGCCAAAAGGCGCTTGTCCGTGATCATTGCCACCGACACGCCGTATTTGCGCGGTTCGATCGGAATGGACACAGCTCCCTGTTCCAGAACCGAACTGAGGTGCTGGCGCAAGATGCGGAAGACGGGCTGAAAGACATTGGTCAGATCATTGTGCTGGTAAGCCGGAAACTGGCCAGACAGCTTTTCAGCAGTCATGAAGGTCGCCACCTCGCCGGTGAGGCTGACCAGCATCTGATAGATCATCTGAGGATGTGCGTTTTCGATCGCGAGAATATGCCGGACGAGGGGAAGTGCGCGGTTGATGGAAACCAGCAGCATGAAGTCGGCAACCTCTGCAACGCCCTTTCCGCCGCCCTCGCCCAGACGGCCTGCAAGGGCTTCGGCCCGGTGGCTCAACAGACCTTCGAGTTCGCTTAAAAACCCGTGAAGCGGCGGGGCAGCGCGGGCATCCAGGCATGTGGGTATGAAGGAACGGTCGAGGATGATTTCCCCGTCCTGCCGGACTTCTATGATCCGGGCTATCGGAATGACCATCTGGTCCGACAGGTCGTCGAGATCAAGGGCCAGTTGCAGGCGCAATTTGCCGACGGCCACCGGGACAGTGCGGCGCTCATGACCCATGCTGTCAGAAATCTCCACCTCTTCGACCAGATAGCGGGTCATCGTGGTTTCGGCGCCCGTCGTGTCGACTTCTACGGCACCCTGACGCCGTATCGGGATCGCAAGATAGACCACCGCGTTCTTGACAGTGTTCGGAACGTCGAGAGCAGTAGGATGGTCCTCTGTCTGAGGGACCCGGAAGGTCACCCCGTCAGGGGTCAGGCCCTTGCACGACTTTATGGCAATCTTTCCCAGTTTCAGGAGTTCCTCATCCAGCGTCAGCTCCCGCAGGCCCCAAAGATAGGGGGCGGAAGCGGAAGCGACACCGGACACGAGCGCCTCGACATAGCGATCATTTTGTTGGAAGTGGTGAGGCTGAAGGAAGAGACCCTCCTGCCAGACAACCTTGTTTTCCCAGGACACGCTCAGGGTCCTCCTTTGGCCGTGCCGTTGTTATCGAACCGAGACTGTGGTGCCGGAAATAGTCACGCGGACACGGTTTTCAGAGTTTGGAGTAAGCCGTTTGACGGCCTTGAAACGGGCGCCATCTATGTCGCGGAAGGCGGCTACAACACCAACGGCAACCGGGGTGCCGGCGACAGATCTTGCATCGGTCTTCGTGCGGCCCGGTGCGAGTTGGAATTCATCAACGGCAATGAGGTCCGTCCCGAGCGTTGCCTGGGCGGAATTGAACAGGGAGAAGAAATCCGAGGACCGGAAGGTCGCGGGCGACGCCAGGTAGTAGACCTTGACCTTCGCCGGTGCTCCGCCATTCATGTTTGCCGCGCCGGAAATCGCAAGATCAACCGTGGTCGGCGCCGGGCCGCTGGAGACGCAACCTGCCAGAAGGAAAAGGCTGAAAACGGCTATGATTGCTGATTTGATATGCATGATTGGTCCTGTCAAAGCTTCTTGAGTTGATCTTCGTAGGCGCGGATGAATTCACGCCCGAACGTGGACTGAAAGTCGTCTTCGGTTTCTCTTGAGATCTGGGAGTACATCTTCTCGTAGGCCTCCCAGTATTTGGCCTTTTTGCCGCCCAGCAGTCCTCCGAGAGAGGAACCGGTTTCAATTCGCGTCGAGAGTTGTGCCGGGTCGAGGCGGACGAGCAGATCCTTGAGCGCGGCCTCCATACCCGACATCATTGCAAGCTCATGGGCCCGAATGTCGCCAAAGGCCTGGATCGTAGCTGTTTCAGCGTCGAGATAGCCTCGTACGGACGGGCGGATCATGGCTTCCACGGCCTGTTCCGGACTGATCGAGAACTTCAGCGGATTATTTTCGCCGCTTCCGACCATAGTCCGGTTCATCCGCATCTCGCTTTTGATGGACGCCCGCGCCATCAGGATCTCGCGCATGCCGGTGACCATCGCCGCGAAGACGCTCCCCATGCGCTCCATGGTTTCCAGAATTTCATCTTCGGGAATCTTGAGATGATCGGCACCGGAACCGGTCAGAAAGGCACGCATTGCCGCATCTTGCGCAGATGCTGGTGTTGCTGCCGGTGCTGGCGCTGGCGGTGGCGCAGATGCAGGAATTTGTGCCGGTGTTGGCACATCTTGCATTGATTGCTCGTGCTGAGGGACCGGCGATGCGCGTGGCGGGACATGCTGGGCTTCGGCAGCCGGAGCAGGGGGCGTTGAAGAGGCTGGCTCCTGGGTGTCGAATGGACCGGATATCCCGCCAGACAGGTCGTCAGGTTCTGATTTCAAAAAATCGTCCAGCGGATCGGATTCCGGAAAACCTGATATCGCATCGGGCGCTGAAGATTGTGCCGGGGGGATCTGTGTTTCCGGTTCGGGTGCTTGGGCCGAAACACCATGCGAGGTCAACGGGCTGTCCCAGTCGTCGGGGATCATCGAGGACTGGACAGAGGGTGCCGGGAAATAGTCCTGTTCGGAGCGGCTATGGTCCGCGGCACTTGAACCGCTGTACTGGGCGGGCGGTGCGAAATCGCCCAGCAGCGATGATCCACGAGAGGGTCCAAGTAGATCGTCCGCACCGATGGGAGCGCCCGCATCAAGAGGGTCTTTCCAGTCGAGCGGGTCGCTTTGGTTGCTGCTTCGCGCAAGGGCAGATGGCGTTGCATCCGGACTAGGACCGTCCAGAGGTTCGTCAAAGTAGGAATCCCAGGGTTCCGAGCCGTTGTCGAGCGGATCATCCAGGTCGGTCGGAGTGGCTTCTTGCAGCCGGGCGTTGGGAAGGGCGAGGCTGTCTTCGGCGGGTGGAAGCGGTTCCTGTGAAGGCGCCGCATCCGAATAGATTTCCACAATAAGCTCGAAGCCGCCCAGTTGCAGCACATCGCCATGGCTGATCGGCGTCGGAATGTTTCCGATCCTCTCCGTTCCATAGTTGAGGTACGTGCCGTTTGTACTCGTGTCGATGATGACATAGTCGCCGTTGCGTTCTTCCAGGACGCAGTGGCGCTTCGAAAGCAGGCGATCCGGATCGGGCAAGGACAGGTCGTTTTCCTCGCCGCGGCCGATGGTCAGGACACCATCCTTCATGGCCACTTCGTTCTGGTTGTTTGGCAAGGTGCCGGAATTCAACGCGCGCAAGACCAAGTTCATCGCTTTAGCCACCGATCAGAACGGTTGGGCAGCCCATGACAATCATGCCGCCATGGCTGCAGGTGTCGCTGAGGCGTGCCTGGGGTTTCTTGCCGGTAAGTACCTTTGTCGATCCCTTGGCGATCAAGTCCGGAGGGCCGATGCAGACAGCCATGGCGGTGGCTGTTGCTGCAGGCATCTTTCCGATCAGGACGGTCGGGCAGGGGACAACGATTGGACCGCCAACATGCGGGATAACGCCGGTGATCATTGGACAAACGTGATTGTCGCCGACCCGGGCAGCGGGCAAGGTCATGGATGAGACTCCTCTTCGGAGGTCCGGGCAGAGCGGTCGGCCTGTTTGGTGGATTGGGGAACGTTGCCATTGCCGCCGCGGGCGATGTCGAGCGCGCGGGCAAGCAGGCGCTGACCACGTTCTTCCACCCCGTTTTCGTGGTGATAAAGCGCGGTCAGGGCCATGCCGAAGGCCGCTGCGCCGACGGCGCCTGGCGGTGCGTCATAGTCTTCAAGTTCCCCGGGGCCGAGTGTGCCCGCGGCGAACGCCGCCGCCATTGCGCAAAGAACGGTTTCATCTTCGTTCGAAGCGGTGTCGAGAGCGTCGCGGGCCGCGGCCCTTGTGTCCTCGCCGGGCTGAAAGACCCAGGCTTCTGCAGCTCTCAACGGCGGCGGAAGAGCTGCGCCTTCTGCTACAGTCTCACGGGCCGAAAGGCAGGCCCACCAAATAGCTTCCCGTGCAGGTAGCGCATGGGCCAGAAGCTGAAGCATGTCGAGCAAAGCGTCTTTGGACTCGAGTTCCGCCAGAACCTCGGCAACCGATGCGTTTGCTGGCGCGTCGATCGAAGTTTGCAGAACGGCGTTGCCCTCGGACAGCAATTTTGCAGCCGGTGCGCCGGACAGTTTCTTCAGGGCGGAAAAGGACGTACGTGCGGTCATCAAAGCCTCCTCAATTGATCATCGTGAGGGAGCCTTTGGCGATCAGAAGACCCGAAGATTTTACCTGGGTCATTCCACCGCCTTCGACCTTCAACATGCCGCCGCCCTTCAGTTCCGCTTGGCCTTTCCCTTCCATTTTCAATTGTCCGCCTGCAGTCAGTTTAGCGACGGCACTGGCCTCTATTTCCAGCTGCGGCGAGGAGATCGTGACTTTACTCGGTGTGAGTTCTAGCGTGGACGCCCCGCATTTCAGGGTGATCTTGGTGTTCGCCGAGATCGAGAGGGCGGCTCCGACGTCGATGACATAATTCTGGGAAATGTTGTCGGTCTTCTTGCCCTTGATCCCCACGATCTGGTCGCTTGCGACAGCCAGCGTGTCATCGGCACCGATGGCCGTCTTGCGGGACTTGGCGATCGAAACTGTTTCCTCGCCCTTGGCGACCGTGAAGGCGTGGTTGCCTTCACGAATTGTTTCGGTCTTGTTTCCGTGGATGGTCTGGGTGTAGGTGCCGCCCTTCTTATGCTCCAGACCGACCGTGATCTCAGCGTTGTTCTTGATGATCTGCTTGTAATCGCGCTCGGACTGAAAGCGGACGAATTCCGCGTCCTTCTTGTCTTCAAAGACAAGTTCGTTGAATCCGCCGCCGCCCTTGGAACTGTGGGTCTTTACGCCACTCTGTGTCTGATTGGCCGGAAGGGCGTAGGGCACTTTGGTGTCGCCGTTGTAGACCATGCCGGTGATGATCGGACGGTCGAGGTCTCCATCCTCGAATTGGACGATAACTTCCTGGCCAATCCTAGGGACACTGACAGCCCCCCAGCTCTTGCCGCTCCAGGGCACAGCAGTTCGGATCCAGCAGGAAGACCGGTCATCCCGTTTTCCGTCTCGGTCCCAGTGGAACTGGACTTTTACCCGGCCGTATTCGTCGGTCCAGATTTCCTCACCCTTTTTTCCGACCACAATGGCTGTCTGAACACCGGGGTGTTGCGGGCGCGGGGTGAGCTGTGGTGCCCGGAAGGGCGCATCGGCCGGCTGGGTTTCGAACAGACAGCGGTACATGTCGCGGCTGTTGGTGTTGTCGAAATCGAGCTCTGTTCCCAGGATCGCCTCGATGAATTCGCTGTCTTTGATATCCGCATCGATCTGAATCTGATGCCGTGCCGAGGTGACCAGATATTCCGCGTTTTCGGCCTTGCGCGGATGCTTCTTCAGCTTGAATTTCGAGCCGACCGTCATTTGCCGGACATTGGACACACCCTGCCAGCGCTGAACTTCCGAAGCGAAGCCTTCTACCTTGACCCGTGCCAGGTGTTCTCCGGTTTTGGCATCCCGGTGACGGCCCGGGTATTCGTAGACTTCATAGGACTTATAGGCGTGCTTGCCCTTGGGCAGGGCCTTGACCGACTTGAGGTCCGACTTTGGTTTTTCAAAGTCAAAATCCTGAAGGGTGACCTTGCCGGTGCGAATACGCTCGCTTCCCCGCCATTCGAAGATGTGGTCGTTGGTCCGGCGGTAAACGTCCTCGCGAAAATAGAAGTCGATTTCTGCGTTGTCCTCGATGGCTTTATGGGCGCTCGGGTCGTCAGCGAGAACCAGGGTTTCCTTCGACTTTTCATGTGTGTGGAAATAGTAAATCCCTTCCTCTTCCAACAGGCGGGAGACGAAGGAGAAGTCGGATTCCTGATATTGGACGCAGTAAGTCCGTTTCCGGTACTTCTGCTTGGTCATGTCCTTGAAGTCGGAGAAGCCGTATTGGGCGAAGATCTCCTTGATCACATCAATGACCGTCTTTTCCTGGAAAATGCGGCAGTTGGATGAACGGGTGAGAAACCATAGCCAGGGGCGTACGCTGGCCCGGTAGTAGCCGCGGCCCGCATGAGAGCCGAGGTATTCGGCCGCTACGCAATGCCCCTGGAAGTAGCGGACCTTGTATTCCGGAGCATCGACCTCCAGACGCAACCGCTCTCCAACGACCTGCTGCAGGTCAATATCGATGTCGCTGGACATGAACTCGATCGTCGTCTCCGGAATTCGGCTGAGCCCGTCGTCGATCTGCGCGCGCACAAGCCAACCCTTGAGCTTGCCGGGCAGCTCAAGCCGGGATTTGCGTCCCTTGTGTTCGATTTCCTGCGCCATCCTGGGTCCTTTTGCGCTCAGCTCGTCATTCAAGTTCGGTTGCGTTGGTGAGCACGAGCTCGTTCCGCCGCTTCAGACGGCCAATGATGCCGGGATGAATGCTCCACAGGTCACTCGTGGCCTGGTCCTCAGCCAGCATGTCTTCCAGATCGCTCTCAGAGCGGAAGCAAAGGCAGCGGACCGGAGTGGGGTAGGCGCCTTCTCCAGACAGGAGGTTGTCCATATGATCGGTGCCGGACAGCATCCAGTAACTCGGGCCGACCTGGGCGAGGACGATGCCGTGTTCGTCGGCGGTTTGGGGGGAGGCAAGGCTTGTCATCATAGATTTTCCAGAAGGGCGGCCAACTCGGGGTCCATTTCTTCGTCGTCATCGCTGTCGCTGTCTTCAGACAAGCCAGCGAGCAGCGCGTCGAGGTCGTCATCGGCGCTGTCACCATCGGTGTCGTCAGAGCCGAGGTCCAAATCGAGATCCAGATCTGGATCGCCGTCGTTGTCGCCTGCTGGGGTTTCCGCGCTCGCGTCGTCTGCTTCCTGATCGTCTGCGAAACTGTCTGTTTCTGTCGCCTCGGGCGCTTTGCCGAGGGCAACCTCAGTGCCAAAACTCGGTCGGCCTTGGCCGGGGGTGAGTTCCCAAGGGCCATGCAATTCGCCCGCACCCAGCGCCTGGAAGGAGCCCTGACGGATTTCGGCGCGTCCCTTGATGGAAAGGACTGGCATGAAGCCACGGGCGACCACTTCTGCGGTGGTTCGCGTGTTCAAAAGGCGCTCTGTACAAGGCAGGGCGACCTGATCGCCGTAGCTGTCCACCATTGTGTGGACGGGGATGTCGCCCAGAGACAGGATCTCGCCGAGGCGCATAGCTTTGCCGGACTTATAGGCTGTGGCGGCAAGCAGCGTTGCGCTCAAGATCACCGGATTTGCCCAGAGCATTCCCTTTAGGCCGCTGCGCAGGGTGAATTCCTCGAAATCAAACGGGTCAACCGGCTCGGTTTTGGCGCCATATGGAAGGCGCAGAAGGAAGCGCGGCGCCGCCAACCCGACATAGGCGGCTTCAGGCAGGGCGCGCAGGTCATCCCAGGCCTTTGCGACGAGAGGATGCCGGTCCTTTTTAGGCGTATCGAGGAAGTGCGCCGAGATAGCAGTAACGAAAGGCGCGTTCATCCACTCGGAGATCTTGGACATTCTGGCAAGAAGCTCGGCGTGGGGAGGCGTTTCCTCTAGGGTATAGAGGGCGAAGACTGCGGAGAGCGGTCCTTGTGCCTCATCAAGTCGAGGCTGTTCTCCCAGCATCTTGAACAGGCCGCTGTCGGCCAGATCGTCCTGAGTAGCCAGATCCGCAGCCCATTCTTCTGCAGAAACGTCATAAAGGACGATTTCGAAGGAGGCGTTGGTTTCAACCCGCCGTGCCAGGAACTCAAGAGAGCGCCAGACAGATTCGACGGCCTGGAAATCCGGGTGATGAAGGACCGTGCGCATGGCGCCGGACAACGCTTCGTCGACAGCTGCGAGCAGCTCATCTTGTTGTTGATCGGCTGCTGTGACCACATAGGGCCCGACAATGTGACCGATCAGATCTTCGGCAGCGCTTGGGCTCGCCAGCTTGCCTTGCATGTCACCAATCAGGGACTGGAAGTCGCTGAGCTTGCGGTCTGCCGGGACGGCGTTGCCTTTTGCACGGCCGCGGCTTTGGTGTGACCGTGCTCCGCTTTCGGAACCCCAGGTTTTCAGTTCCTCGATCGCAGCTGCATCATCGCGGGCAACGCGTTGACGCAAGGCGGAGAGTTCTTCAAACAGCTCGACATTTTCGTAGAGTTCATCGGGGTGCAGGTCATCAAGGCTGTTCAGGGGCACTTCAATGCCAGTGCCATCCTCGCCAATCGGCAGCACCAGGGTCGTGGCAAAGCGCGCGATGACATCCTCGAAATTGTCGATGTCAAACTTCATTGGCTTGCGGCGCGCCAGAGCCTCTCCGATCTCAAGATCGCCGCGGCTGGCCCGGCCAGTGAAATCGCCTAGAAGAGCAATTCGGAACTTGGTTCTGGGCTGGTCTCGGTCCGCGGGATGCTGCGCGGACAGCGTGCCAAAGGGAGATAGGAGCTCGTTTTCCTTAGCATCGCTCTCTTCGTCATCGCCGTCGTCTTCGCCAAGGTCAGCCAGCAATGAGGCGAAGTCATCATCATCTTCTTCGGAATAGGATCCCGAAAGCGCATCGTCAGTGCCTGCTGGCTCTTCATCGAGGGAATTTAGCAGGGCGTCGAGATCACGATCGTCTGACGCATCATCTTCGGCTGCCTCCTCATCACCATCCGGACGTGCGTTGAGATCGAAGTCTTCATCTGAGCTGCTGTCGCTCTCAGGGTCTGAAGGCAGGTCATCCAGTTCTGCCAGCATGGCGGCGAGGTCATCGGACGGTTCTTCCTCGATCGCATCGTCAAGATCGCTCAGCTGTGGCTCTTCATCGGCGTCAGCGCTAGCGCTAAGGTCGATGTCAGTCTCTATCTCAATCTCAGCTTCTGCTTCAGATGCGCCCTCTTCTGCAGGGGCATCGTCGATCCCTGTTAGCAGTGCGTTCAGATCGAAGTCATCATCTTCATCATTGGCGTTGGCAGTGTCGACGCTCGAAGCGGTCTCGCGCAGGCTTTCAAGAACGGCAGCTGCCTCGTCAGTCTCAGAATCGTCTGGCTGATCTTCGTCAAGCGTGGACAGAAGGCTTTGAAGTGCGACCTCCTGATCGTCTTCTTCGTCGGCGGTTTCTACCGGCGCAGAGCGCAAGGCGTTGAGAACATCAGCGTGGCTGTCATCTTCAGAAGGGGAAGGCTCTTCACCTTCGTCAACGGCAAGGAGGGCTGCGAGATCGGCTTCTGGACTTGTCTCTGCTTCTGCCCGTTCGATCTCGTTTCCGCTGCGCTGCAGCTCCGCCAGGGCATTTGAGACCGAGGCGTTGGCGTCTTTATTTTTATCCGGAGTTGCTTCTCCCTTGGAGCGCAGGGCAGCCAGGGTCTTTTCCGCGTGGTCGTCTTCGAGATCTGGCGCAGCCGGTTTGTTGCGCAGGGCCTCAAGAACATCCGCTGAATGATCGTCTGCAATCTCTTGAACTGATGCGGCGGCTTCACGCAGTCCGGCCAGGGCCGCATCGGCATCGGCAGTGGCACTGTCTGGCGCCGCAGCGGTCAGGGCGGAGAGCGCGGCCGGGTCGGCGATCAACCGGGCGATCAGGTCCTCGGCACCGGTCTTTCCGTCCATATAGGTCGAGAGATGGGCGAGCTGGGTGCGCGCCTCCAGCAGCTTTCGCAGAGGCTCGACCTTCTTCGCAATCGCTGCTGGAGAAAAATCCTCCAGGCTTTCGAAGGTGATGTCGACGGATAAATTGCCTTCGCCGGACAGCGTATTCGGCACGGTGAACGCCGCGCGGGGTTTCATGGATTTCAGGCGTTCATCGAAGTTGTCGACATCTATCTCAAGAAACTTGCGATCGCTGACAGATGGCAGCGCTTCGGCTGATTTTCCGGTCAGATCCGCCATAACTCCCATGACAAAGGGAAGCTGGACCTTTTTCTCGGCACCGTAGAGTTCGACGTCATACTCGATCTGGACTCGTGGCGCGCGGTTTCGCGCAACGAATTTCTGACCGCTGGTCGACATCTGAGGCTCTCCGCAAGCTCGTTAAAGAGGTGATCCGGGCCGCAATTTTCGACCGTGATCCTCTGTAAGTGCTCGCAGAACCGCCGGAGGTTCGCTCCGGCGGTAAAAAAACTTTAATTTCCTGTTCAGGCCGGTCGTTCAGCCAAAAGCGTAGGTGAAATCGCCGTCGGCCACGTCGATCTGGATCTTCTCGACAGTCCCTCCGTCCAGCATCCGGGTGAGGAATTCGGTCGAGACGGTAGGAAGCATTGTGTTGGTGACGATCGCATCGATCATGCGGCCACCGCTTTCAAGGTCCTGACAACGCGAGACGATCGTATCGACCACGGCATCAGAGTAAGTGAACGGCACTTCGTAGGTTTCCCGGACCCGCTTGGCTATTTTTTCAAGCTGCAATCGGGTGATGCTGCCGATCATCTCCGGAGACAGCGGATAATAGGGGATGGCGACCATGCGACCGAGAAGGGCAGGCGGGAACACCTTCAGGAGAGGATCGCGTAGGGCCTTTGCCATGCCTTCCGGGTCCGGCATGAGGTCCGGATCTGAGCACAAATCCATGATGACATCAGAGCCTGCGTTGGACGTCAGCAGGATCAGCGTGTTGCGGAAATCGATCATCCGGCCTTCGCCATCCTCCATCATGCCCTTATCGAAAACCTGGAAAAACACCTCGTGCACATCCGGATGTGCCTTTTCAACCTCATCGAGCAGAACGACAGAATAGGGTTTACGGCGGACCGCTTCCGTCAGCACACCGCCTTCGCCATAGCCAACATATCCCGGAGGCGCGCCTTTCAGGCTCGAGACCGTATGGGCTTCCTGATATTCCGACATGTTGATGGTAATGATATTTTGCTCACCACCGTAGAGGGTTTCTGCAAGCGCAAGAGCCGTTTCGGTCTTGCCGACCCCAGACGTACCGGCCAGCAGAAAGACACCGATAGGCTTTGAGGGATTATCAAGCCCGGCTCTGGAGGCCTTGACCCGCTTGGCAATCATCTCCATCGCATGATCTTGACCGATGACCCTTTTTGACAGGTGTTCGGCGAGATTCAATACAGTCTTGATTTCATCCTTGACCATGCGGCCGACGGGAATACCGGTCCAGTCCGCGACCACAGAGGCGACGGCCTGCCCGTCTACGATGGGAAGAACAAGCGGGTTTTCCCCCTGGTGAGCTTCAAGCTCGGCCTGTTTCGCCCGCAGTTCGGCCAGCGCGGCCTCTCTGTCGACTTCTTGAGAGGTGTTGGCTGGACCATCCCTGTTGTCATCATCGACCTGCTTCCCGCCCTCGCGCAGTCTGGTCCTGAGGTCCAGGATCTGAGTGACCAGATCTTTCTCTGTGTCCCAGCGGTCTGTGAGTTCGGCGAGGCGACTGGTTTCCGCTTCCAGGTCTTCGGTCGTCCGCTGACGCCGGTCTGCAACCTCTGTCCCGGCAGTCTCATCGCGGTCGATGATTTCCAGTTCGGTTTTCAGGGCATCCATACAGCGCTGGCAGTCTTCAATGGACGCGGGGGTCGTATGAAGACTGATCGCCACCCGGGCGCAGGCCGTGTCGAGGACACTGACGGACTTGTCCGGAAGTTGCCGGCTCGGGATGTAGCGTGCGGACAGCTTGACTGCGGCTTCCAGGGCTTCATCGAGCACCTGCACCGTATGGTGATGTTCCAGCATGGAGGCAACACCGCGCATCATAAGGATTGCGCGGGCCTCGTCTGGCTCGGCAACCTGGATAACCTGGAAACGCCGGGTCAGGGCAGGATCCTTTTCGATGTGTTTCTTGTATTCGCTCCAGGTTGTCGCGCCGATGGTTCGCAAGGTACCCCGGGCGAGCGCGGGTTTCAAAAGATTTGCTGCATCGCCGGTTCCTGCTGCTCCACCGGCACCGACAAGCGTATGGGTTTCGTCGATGAACAAGACGATAGGCACCGGACTTGCCTGGACTTCTTCGATGACGGTTTTCAAACGGTTCTCAAACTCGCCCTTCATGGAAGCACCGGCCTGCAGAAGGCCAACATCCAGGGAGAGTAAGCGTGCCTGCTGTAGATTCGGTGGAACATCTCCGGCGGCAATGCGCAGGGCAAAGCCTTCAACTACGGCCGTCTTGCCGACACCGGCTTCTCCGGTGAGGATCGGATTGTTCTGCCGCCGCCGCATCAGCACGTCGACAACCTGGCGGATTTCTTCGTCACGGCCCATCACCGGGTCGATTTCACCCTGGCGGGCTTTTTCCGTCAGATCGATGCAGAATTGGTCAAGCGCGGCAGACCCGCCCAATTGCGGTGATGTTGCACCGGGCTCGCCCGCGCCGTCGGCATGAGTACTTACGCCGGACCCGTCCTGGGGTGGTAATCCTTCTTCTGGGGAGCCGCTCAGGATCGATTGAAAGTTTACCGCCAGATCATCCGCCTTGATCTTCTTGAATTCGGAAGACATGCCTTCAAGAAGATTGCGCAAGGCCGGTGTCTTGAGAATACCGAGAACAAGGTGACCGGTTCGAACCTGCCTTTCCTTGAACATGAGCGAGCCATAAACCCAGGCGCGCTCGACCGCTTCTTCCAGATGGGAGGACAGGTCGGAAATGGAGGATGCTCCCCGTGGCAGGCTATCCAGATTGGCAACCAGATCGCGGGCGACCCGCGCCGGGTCCAGCTCGTAGTGGCGAATGAGCCTGTGCAGGTCGCTGTCCTGCCCTTGAAGGATCTGGTGGATCCAGTGGGCAAGCTCGACATAGGGATTGCCCCGCATCTTGCAGAAAACGGTGGCACTTTCGATCGACTGGTAACCGAGCCGGTTGAGTTTTCCGAAAAGGGCAAGACGGCCTATTTCTGTCATGAGTGTTGTCCTATAAGCTCAAATAAGAGGGAGGCCGCGCGGGGGCGTGACACAAAGGTCGTCGGCGTCTCGGTCTTCCCGCTGCCCGATCCAGCTTGTCCGGCCGAGTTGTCCGCTTTCGCCAAGAAGCAGGGGCGGAACGTCGCTCTTCAGGAGAACGAGATTGGCCTCCCATTCCAGCGCATCACCGGCATAGTTTCGGATTATCGCCGCCAGCCGTTTCTGGCCTTCGCCATCCGGCAGGAGGCGCTCGTAATCGGCGAGCGACAAGGGGCCGATCCGCACCCGGAATTTGGCTTCCCGGGACCAGACCTTCTCACCGAGACTGGCCTGGCCGCCAAGCGCGGCAGCGCCGAGTTGTCCGCGATCGTGCGATTCCAGATGCAGCCAGCTGCCGATGAAGCTCTCGATGGTGACCTCGGAACGAAAGAACTCCTTGAGCACCGCTGCAAGACCCGCTTCGCTGCGGGGGGCTGCCGACATGAGCCCGGCAAAATGCCGTTTGGCCAGATCCGGCATGGCATCGCGGTCTTTGAAGGCTTCGCCGTCGATGCCGGCGATGGCATCAAGCTTTGCGCCGAAGGGATCGTCATCAGGGCGGTCGAAGGAGGGTGCCGGCTCGCCGGTCGCCCAGGCCCTGTAAAACAGGGAAATCATCCGGTGATGAAAGACATCGGCAAAGGCGGACAGCGTCTTGTCACGATGATTTCGAGACCGGTCTCGGGCGTAGTCGGTGAGGTTAAGTGGAAGGGCCCCGTGCGGACCGAATAGCCCGAAGACGTACTGGGACAGCTGGTGGCGGCCGCTTTCGGGATCCTTGTCGAAGGATGAGATTGTCGATGTCGGGAAAGCCATCGCGGGGGTCTGTCCCAAGCGGACAGGGTCTTGCGACGGGCTTTTCGACCGGCCAAGACGCGGATGATCATCATAGGCCGCCTCGATCAGCCGAAGCGCCTGGAAAATATGATATTTTTCCGGGGTCTGCCCAAGCGCGCGGAGGCGGCTCAGATCAGCGTCCGCTTCCCGCTCTTCGCCGGCCATCTTGCGATGTCTCCCCGCTGCTGTGAATGAATGCCGGTTTCGGTGAAGCTGTTCAGCGTCACGTATTTCGCGAAAAACGTTTCAAGGACCGCACCTAGGACATAACAGCCCGCTCCTTCGAAGAAACTTTCGTCAAAGCCTATCTTGACCTCCAGCCCACGGACTGCCGTCGATAGGGGACCTTCGGTTATGCGTCGCACGATGGGGCGCGAGTTTACCGAAACAAGCCCTTCCATCTGCTTGGCGATGGCGGTTTCACCCACCGGGGCATAAAGGCCGAGCAATTCTCTAAGTGCCGCAGCGCCGGATCCCCGGTCGGCGTTGACGAGAGAGAGGTAATTGAGGCTGAGGTGGCTTACCAACTGCCAGGATCGGCTACCTTCCGCCAGGCAATGCCGGGGACGGGTCGGCGGAACGATAGCACGGGCCTCTGCGACCGGGCCGCCGTCAGGAAGGACGAAATCGGTGTCCCCTTTGCCTATCGGGGTATAGAGGGGCAAATCGCGATTGGTGCAGAGTGCGCGCACGGCGAGCTGTTTGATGTTTCCGGAATACGGGGCCTGGCTGCGATCGCTCAAGGACAGGTAGAATTCGGTGCCGAGGTAGGAGGTCCGCCCGCCTTTGAGCCTTTGCTTTTCGGAACGTTGGCGCAACCTCCGGCGGACGCTGAAATACGCCCCATGAGAATCGCCAAACGGTGTGTAGTTTTTGGCGCTGTAGAACGGCTGGAATGGAGTATCGTCCGCGCCTTCCGCACCGATTCCGACGACCTCTTCCAGCTGGTAGATCTCGTAGTCCAAAGGCGCCATGCGATCCGCCGTGACATGGTGATCCACATCGGTACTGGCGACGGGAACGCGGTCACAGCGTTTGGAAAATAGATTGATCGCGGGAACCGCATGGAGCTCGAAACTTGCTGCAGATACGGATTTCAGCGACGGATAGTCGTCTTCAAGGAGAACATAGATGTCGAGGTCGTAGCCTTCGGTCCGCTTGATCGCAGGCTGAAGACCTGCAAGATCAACGAAGAAGAAGCGCTGCGGCATGGCAAAATATTCCTGCAACAGGCGGTACCCTTCAAAGGACTGGCCCGGAACCGGGAGAAGCGCCTCCTCCTGATCGAAACCGCGAGGGGTTATGTCCTTGCCGAGATCCTGGTTCCAGTCGTTTCTGCGATCCGTCGAGCGTCCGGCCAATCCGATACCCTTTGCCAAGACAGCTTCATAAAGCCGCCAAGGTTCTGCACCGGCACCCGCAAAGAAAAGGGTCAGGCGATCCACTGGCAAGTCCTGGAGCGGAAGGTTACCGACCCTGTGAATACGCAGGCGCAAGGCTGCCTTCGCCTTGTTGTTTTTTCCCAGCCCTGCGGCCACGAGTTCGCCGCGGCCTTCAACATATTCGGCTTCAGTGATTTCTAGCGGCCAAAGTGTCGTGTCTTGCGAGGTTGAGAACTGAGAGGCGGTCTGTTCGCCTTCAAGGATCTCGCTACGAAGAATCGTTCCCCGGGGCAGCATATATCCACGCTCAAACCCACCTTGCGCCATATCCGGTACCAGTCTTGCGACGGTCATTGACGGGGTCGGTGCAAGAAAATGAGGGTAGACGATTTCCAGAAGGTTCTGGGTGAAGACGGGGTATTGAAGATCAAGCTCGAGCTGAACCCGGGAGGCCATGAAGGCAAAACCTTCAAGCAACCTTTCGACGTACGGGTCGTTGACCTCCGTATGGTCCATGCCGAGACGGGATGCGATCTTCGGATAGGTTTCAGCGAACTCAGCTCCCATTTCGCGGATGAAACTGAGTTCTTCTTCGTAGCGTCTGAGCAGTCGGGTATCCATGGCGCTAACCCTAACTTGTCAAGGAAACCTGGCCGGTCGACACATCAAGTGCGGTGCGCAGGTAAATGTCGACTGGTACTGGTTCAGCCCAAAGTTCTCCACGGATGTCTAGAGAGAGCACGGATCCGGCCTGGTTACTTTGGCCCTGGATCGAGATGTCCAGCGTTTCGGGCAAAATCCGGGGCTCGAAAGTTTCGATGGCCCTCCGGATGGATTGCTGGATCTCGACGGCCCGATGGCTGGTGCGGACAGTGCCGGAAAGATCCGGGATGCCATAGTTGACGACCGACCGGGCAATTTGAGGGTACTGTTCCAAGTCGTGGGCAGCTTCGAGGTTTGACGTATTTAAAAGCCAGGCAAGATCACGCTGGATGATCGACCGCAGACGTGGAAGATCGATGAAGCGGTCTGCGCCAGCTTCTTTGGTCTCTTCCGGAGCCTCATCGGTAAGCCGGTCAAGCAGAGATGGTTGGAGACGTTCGGAAAGCCGCCGGTCAACCATCGTCTAATACCGCTGTTTCGAGTGAAGTTGCGCTGCTTGGGGCTTCGCCAAGAATTAACTCGCGCAGTTGCATGAGTGCGATGTCCTCGGCATCTGTCACGAGAAGACGCTGCCCTTCACCTTTCAGGACCTGTTCCCCTTCGGTGATCCAGCTTGTCTTGCGCGCAAGACAAATTGCAGTGTCTGTAGAAGCGTGGGAGCCATCATAGCGGGTCGGTATGAGTGCGACGGTGGTCCCGCCGCTGCGCCAGGTGATGCTGGCCGGCATCCAGACGTAATCTCGCAGGTCTTCGGGAGCCTCCATCTGAAGCTTGTAGATATTTGAAAAAGGCACCCAGAAATAGCGGCCGTTGACGATCACTTCCAGGATGGGGCCCAGACGGGGGTCCGCATCCGCAATCCAGGAAAAGGGCGACCCATCAACCACCCCGGCTATCGCCGGGGCGGCTTCGAAGGAGGATTGGCGCAAATCCTCACAGGCATTGACTTCGCCCTGTGCTTCAAGCTTCAGGGCTTCGATCAAGCCTGCTGTCCAGACTTCCGGCTCGCCGAAAACGGTTGGCGGCTTGTTGCCGACAAAAACCTGTTCGCGCAGGATTTCGCAGAGGATTGCGGAGCGATAGGTCTGCGCCATGTTCTCGCATGACGGATCAAGGGTGGCACAAGTCTTCAACTGTGCAACCGCCCGCTGCCAGTTACCCATGATACATAAAAGTTGAAAAAGAAAGACGCGAAGACGCGGATCCTCCGGCGATTTGCGGATGGCCATTTGCAAGGATGAGAGCGCTCCATCCAGGTCGCCCTTTTTCAAAAGGTGCTCCGCGTCCATGCCAAATTGCCTTTGATGCGTGTGCCGGGGGACGGGCGCGGCCTGGGCCGCGCCCGAATAGGTATGCTTTTAGTGAGATCTTTAGTTGACCTGATAGTCGGCGGTGTTGAGGACGCGGCTCCACTTCGCCTCGCCCTGGTTGCCGTCTGCTTTCTTCAGAGAGCCGTCCTTGGACTGCTTGGAGTATTCGATCTTGATGGCGCCGTACTCGAAGATGATCGTTTCTTCCAGGACATCGTCGCCTTCCGAACCGCTCCAGGACATGTCCTTCACCATGACCATCTTGAAGTGAATTGTCATGAAGGTCTTTCCGGTCCGGCCAGCTTCACCGCCGGAACGGCGCAACTCGATAATCGCCTCCGAAAAGTGCTTTCCGCTGCAAAGCGCATTGAACAGGGCGCAGGACGCCGTATCGGTCCGCTTGGTGATCTGGAAGTCCTTGAATGTGGTCTTGCCGGCTGCACCGGCACCGCTGGTATCCGATCCGATATTGACGTTGGTTTCCGCACCGAACTCGAAGGAGCGGAGTTCAAAGGCATTGTTGCTGCCCATTTCCTTGTCGGTCGTTTCACCGACCACTTTGTTCTTGGAGTCTTTGAAGTAAAGAAATGCGTCAAAAGCCATGAGAATGTCCTTTCACAGTGTCTGTTCTGAAATTGAGGGGGAGCTGGAGGACTACCTCCAGCTGGAGGTCTTACTCACCTTTTTGAGACGGCAGTTTGGACACCAGGCGGAGGGAAACCGAGAGCCCTTCCAGCTGGTAGTGCGGCCTCAGGAAGAATTTTGAGGAGTAGTAGCCAGGGTTGCCTTCGACCTCTTCGATCTGCACTTCGGCAGCCGCGAGGGGGTGGCGGGCCTTGACTTCCTCGGGGGAGTTGTCTGCGTTGTAGTCAACGTATTTGTTGATCCAGTCCTGCAGCCAGTTCTGCATGTCTTCCCGTTCGCGGAAGGACCCAACCTTGTCGCGGACAATGCATTTCAGGTAGTGGGCAAAGCGGCAGGTGGCGAAGAGATATGGAAGCCGTGCCGCCAGATTGGCGTTGGCGGTCGCGTCCGGATCATCATATTCGGTCGGTTTCTGCAGGGACTGGGCGCCTATGAAAGCCGCCATGTCGCTGTTCTTGCGGTGGATCAGCGGCATCATGCCGTTCTTTGCAAGTTCCGCTTCCCGGCGATCGGAAATGGCAATTTCGGTTGGGCACTTCATGTCCACCCCACCATCATCGGTCGGGAACGTGTGGGTGGGGAGGTTCTCGACGACACCACCCGATTCAACACCGCGAATTCGGGTGCACCAGCCATATTCCTTGAACGATCGGGTGATGTTGCGGGCCATACCGTAGGCGGCATTCACCCAGCAATAGCTCTCCGATGATGCGCTTTCCGTATCCTCCTCGAAGGCGAACTCTTCGATCGGGTCGGTCTTGTCACCATAAGGATAGCGGCCAAGGAAACGCGGCATCGCCAGACCCAGATACCGGCTGTCTTCGCTCTCGCGCAGGGAGCGCCAGGCAGCATATTCCGGGGTCTGGAAGATCTTGGTCAGATCGCGCGGATTGGCGAGTTCCGACCAGGAATCCATCTGAAACAGGCTTGGATCAGCGCCAGTCAGGAACGGAGCGTGAGCGGCCGCAGCGACTTTCGACATTTCACTCAGGATCTCAACGTCCCGGGGGCTGTGGTCGAAATGATAATCGCCGACAAGGCAGCCATATGGCTCGCCGCCAAACTGTCCGTACTCTTCTTCATAGAGCTTCTTGAAGATTGGAGACTGATCCCAGGCCGTTCCCTTGAACTTGCGCAGTGTCTTCGACAGGTCCTTCTTGGAAATGTTCAGGACCCGGATCTTCAGCATCTCGTCGGTTTCGGTGTTGTTGACGAGGAAATGAAGGCCGCGCCAGGCACTTTCCAACTGCTGAAAATCAGCATGATGAAGGATCAGATTGATCTGCTCGGTCAGCTTCTTGTCGATCTCGGCAATAATGCCTTCGATGGAGCGAAGCGCATCATCCGAAACAAGTGCCTGATTCTGCAAAACCTGTTCCGCGAGGGTCCGGACGGCTTCCTCAACCGCGCTTTTTGCCTGGTCGGACTTGGGCCGGAATTCCTTTTGGAGGAGCGAAGCGAATTCGCTGGATCCAAAGGTCGTTTCAGTTTGGGGTTCGGCGCCGGCTGCCTCTTGCGTGGTCTCGCTCATAGCTTATTCCTCGTTTTCGTCAGACGCAGGGGAGGAGGCTGGTGCACTGGCCAGGGCCTTTAGCAGGGCAGGGTCTTGAATGATCTGCGCCATCAGATTTTCCGCGCCGGTCTTCCCGTCCATGTAAGTGGTCAGATTCGAGAGCTGGGTTCGCGCATCGAGCAATTTTTTCAGGGGCTCGACCTTTTTCGCGATAGCCGCCGGCGAGAAGTCCTCGAGGCTTTCAAACGTGATATCCACCGCAAGGTTGCCGGTCCCGGTCAATGTGTTCGGAATCGTGAATCCTGCACGCGGCTTCATCGATTTCATGCGATCATCGAAATTGTCGACGTCGATCTCGAGGAACTTGCGGTCCGCAACGGATGGAAGCGGTTCCTCGGACTTGCCAGAAAGATCCGACATGACGCCCATCACGAAGGGCAGTTGGACCTCTTTTTCCGCACCGTAGAGCTCGACGTCATATTCGATCTGAACGCGAGGTGCCCGATTGCGGGCGATAAATTTCTGACTGCTGGCCATGATAATGGTTCCCGTGGTTGTCTGCAGGTAAGTGCCTGCCTGCGGCCAAAGGGTTCATCCGGGGATCAATCATTTTCTTCCGCCTCGAATCCGCCGATGAGCGCGACGTTTTCGACGCCGAGCGGGGCCATGTCCCGCATGATGGTTACGAAGTCGGCGGACACGAGCCGATGCGCCCGCTTAAGCAAGAGCGGCAGGGGGCTGGAAGGTTCGCACCTTGCGTAGTATTCGATGATCCGGTCGATCGCCTTTTTCACGTCTTCCGGAGAGTTGATGGCGCCGAGTGGTGCACTTGCTGACGCGTTCCGGGTTGCTTCTGCTGTAGGTTCTGCATCATCCTCGTCGGATGTTTCGGACATGCCGGCGCTGTCGATTTGCGCATAATTGGCCAATCGGCGGTTGATTTCGAAAAGCGCTTTTTGAAGAGGTGCCAGATCCGGACCGAGGGCACCGGCCTTTTCGTCAAAAACTGCATCAATCGCTTTGACGTGCTCCAGGCTATTGGCAACGGCCTCTGCCAGCGATGCAAGGTATTCCGGATCAGTATCCTTGAAAGCAGCGGATACCTCTTGATCGGTCGGAATATTTTCCAGGTCCGGTGGAGACAGCATCTCTCCTTCGGCGGTCAGGATATCGCGCATCGAGAACTGGCCAAAAGTCCGGCTATTCGTCAAATGCGCAAGTCTTAGTGAAGAGAGTATGGTTTCTCGGTCAGTCAGGCCAAGGACTGCGTTGACCCGCATGGTCGGGTCGTCATCGTCTTCCTCATCAAGCTGCGGATGGACACTCTTCCAATGTTGTTCCAGGCAACCGCGGACATAGGACAGGACCTCTTCAAAAGCAGGCAGACCGCCGGTACGAAGAGCTGCATTGGCAAGGATGGCCGCGACACGAAGATCTTTGGTTCGAGCAAGCAGTGTTCTGGCCTTGTCAACAACGTCAACATAGTCCGGTTCTTCCGCTGCGATGACGGCATCTCCAACCACCTTCTCCTCGCCTTGCTGGCTGGCCAATTCCAACTCTGTATAGGCGCTGTCGTAGGTCAGGTCTTCGCCGCTTGGGGCGTCCTCGCCAAAGCTTTGAAGGAGTTCGTCCAGTTCGAGCATGTCTTGTCTTCCAATGGTTTGAGACTTTTAGCGAAGTGCTTCAGGCTTGCCCCGTGTTGACGGCGTTCAGGAACTGCCGGCGTTCCTTTTCATCATCCAGGTGGAGTGCAACTTTCTGGGCGAGGTCCTCCAGGGAGGTCGCTTCACCAGCGGCCTTGGCGACCAGAATCTTGGCGATCGGACCAAGATGCGCCTTCAATTGGGTAACAACGGTTTGCACGGTTTCTTCGGGAAGACCCGCAAGGGAGGCTTTAAGCACCAGGTT
Source organism: Roseibium sp. AWQ4_254 (assembly GCF_056161025.1). NCBI lineage: Bacteria > Pseudomonadati > Pseudomonadota > Alphaproteobacteria > Hyphomicrobiales > Stappiaceae > Roseibium > Roseibium sp. AWQ4_254. Next base: position 10,316 of record NZ_JBSWYH010000007.1, on the reverse strand, counting down.
TGAAGTGTCGGATTCAATGATGGTTTCGATGACTGCCTTGACCTGATTGCGTTCGTCGACATCGGAAAACTCTCCAAGCACGGTTTCGATCATTTCCCGGGGACTGCTGGAGCGTTCGGCTGCGCGTCGGACTATGACCCGGCCCATCGGCCCGAGGCCGGAGGTCAGGTGTTTCTCCACCTCAAGTAGTGTTTGTGAACTCAGGCGGTTCGCCATGGAGGAGGATTCCGACCCCCGCGGGCTTCGCTTACCGGCTGGGGGCGTCATGTTGATCAGGCCGGTTCGATCTGCCCTCGGCATGACATTGGCGAGGGCCTCCCGCATGGCATCAGCATTTTCGAACCGGTTTTGCGGCTCAATGCTCATGGCTTTGAGGGTGATCTGGTCGAGATCGGGCGGAAGTGTATCTATGAGGTTGCTCGGCAGTGTAATCTGGCCGTCCTTTAGCGCATTGAAGAGCGCTTCGACCCCACCGCCTTGATAAGGCTTGCGGCCGGTCAGCATTTCATAAAAGACAACGCCGGCGGCGTAGATATCTGCGCGGGCATCGACATCGGTGCCCATCATTTGTTCGGGAGCCATGTAGGCCGGTGTCCCGATCATGCCGGCGCCTGTTGCATCCATCGAGGTCAGGCGGGCGATGCCGAAGTCCGTCAACTTGATGCTGCCGTCATCGGTGAGCATCACGTTGGCAGGCTTCAGGTCACGGTGGACGATACCCGCCGCGTGAATGCAGGAAAGGCCCGCAAGAACCTGCGACATGATCGCATGGACTTCTTCAAGCGGGATTGTTTTGTTGTCTGAATGGCGGTCTTCGAGCGTTGTGGAGCGAACCCGCTCCATCACGATGTAGGGAACCTTGTTTGCCTGGAAGAAGTCGAAGATTGTGACCAGGTTTGGATGGAGCACCCGTCCTGCGGCCCTTGCTTCGCGGGCAAATCTATCCAGCCAATCCTGGCTTCCGTCGGCATCGATCAGGTGCTGGTGAATGGTCTTGATGGCAACAGGCCGCTCGATGTCGGGATCTATTCCGGCATAGACGCGTCCCATCGCTCCTTCACCCAGAAGGCCTTCAATTCGATACTTGCCAATGAAACGCTCGCCATTTCCCGGGGCAATGATTGTGCGATCAGTCATCGATCATGCTCATGGCGCGTTCGAGACTGCGGCGAACCCGGTTAAAGGAAAGGGAAAGAGAGCTGATCTCGTCCTTGCCTTTTTTGCGGTATTCCGGAATGGAGAAATCTCCAAGACTGACCTTCTCGGCCACATCCGACATGCGGCGAACCGGGCGCAGAACGATGCCACCCAACATAATGTTGGTGATGATGAAGATCAGGACGAAGAGCAGGGTGAATCCTGCAATCAGGATAATCCCCGTTTCCTGGGCGCGCCGGTCGGCAATCGACATGGGTGCGGATATGATCTGCGCACCCACAGTTTCACCAAGCTCCCACCCAAAGCCGTTTTCTTCACCATAGAGGTCAACCATTGCAGGAGGGGCCACTTCGGGGGTCGAGTGGCATAGAAGGCAACCCTCCTGCTTGATGGTCAGCGGGAAGGCGACTGTCAGGAACTTGCCTTCCCCGTTTTCCACTACCCGGGAAATCTGCGTGAGGGACGGGTCATCGCGAAGCCGGTTGATCAGCTCTTCTTCGAGTTCATTGGGCAGGTCATCTGGGTTGGTCGGGTTGAGAGCGGCTTCCTTGTAGCTGAATTCGGGAAACATCTTTTTGAAACGTGCGAAGACCGATTGAGCCGAAAACGCTGCAACCGTTTCCGGATAAAAAAGAATCTCGCTGTCGTCGGACAAGGCCGGCGTGATCTGGTTGACCGTATAGCCTCGGACGGCAATTGCATTGGCCCGTACAAGATCGATCGAGTGGTGAATTTCTTCGACGGCTGACTTCTGGACAATAGAAAAGGCGATGCCCGACGTGGCGGCGATGCCCAGGACGCATGTCAGGAACAGGACAATGTTGAATTTAAAGCGAAGGCCCATGGGGATTGTCCTCGGTTTCGAAGTAGAGGCAACGGGAAGGCGGTCCGGGTGATTGCCGTCGTCAGGAACTGAGTTCGATGAGTTGGCGTCGGGTCAGAAGGCCGGTAGGTTCTTCCTCCCGGTCTGCCTGGAACGCTTCGATCGCGGCACGGGTTTGCGGGCCGAAGATTCCGTCGACCAATCCCTTGTAATGCCCCTGGTTGCGAAGCCGGTTCTGCACCAGTCGCTTTGTTGCGCGAGAGAGGGCTTCTTCGAGCAAAGCCAGTTCTTCCAGCGTTTCTGGCGGAGCCGCAGATGCCGGCTCCTCTGTTTTAGCAGGCGTGATTTCCGGGCTCTCTTCGGTATCTTCGGTTTGAGGGACTGCAACCGGGATTGTTTCCGGCTCTTCTTTGCCGGATTTCGTGCGCAGAAAAATGGGCTGTTTCGGAAATTCCGAGATCGTGACCCCATTGAGCACGGACATGCGACGCAGCAATGTGCTGACTTCCACTTCTTCGGCTTGAAGCGCGTTTTCAAAAGCTGCGATCATCTCGGGGAAGACGTTTTCCGGGCCTACCAGAACCGGAGAAAATTGAGAGATTGGTCCAGGTGCGCTTGTTGATGGTTCGGTGCCGTCGGGTAGCTCGAAAGGAACTGCGCCAAGAGTGGCAATTGTTGCTCCACCTTGTCCTGCCTGGCCGGCAGACCGGGAAAAGGCCTGGATTGGCAGGGCCTGGGTGAAAAGGTCCGTTCCCCGGTTGAGCGTGGCGCCCGCCGGGAGAACGAAGCTTTGCTTCTGGAAATCCACGACAGGGGTGTGGAGATAGACGAAAGCTGCGCGGGAAATGGCTGCTTCGCGGGAAAATCGGATCAGAATTGAGCGTAGTTCGGCATTGTTCGGATTGTCGGCTCGCAGCGTTTCCACGCCGATGGTTTGGAGTAAAGCCTGCATGACATCCGCACGCTCGGTCACCTTACCGACTGTGATCACCAGTGCCACAACTCGATTTTCCTGCGCAGCGGCTGGGAGAGCCGTTAGCAACAAAAAGAAAAGGACGAAAACTGGGCGCATGTTCATCTGCGGTCTCCGCATTCCGGTTAGGCTTAGACGCGGAGCCGGTCGTAAGAATGACTTATGCGCAGGCTCCTTTTCCTAATAAGTGCCTGCGGAGCCTTCGCGGGTTCACGAGGGCGTTAAAAAAGTTCGGAGCGTTTCAGTTATTGTGCGAAGTGGAGGGCCGGATGGCGTGAGCACTGCAGTCTATGCTTGTCATGCTGACGGTCTGAAGGGCCTTGCAGGCATCCAGCATCCTGCCGCGGCCTTGGGGAATGACAGACGCGCGGAGCGCATTTTCGATCACGGTATTGGTCAAATCCGGGGTTTTGGACACCATGAGCGCTATGACGCCGCTAACGTTAGCTGCGGCCACAGAGGATCCCGAGACATAATGATAGTCACCGTCAGCCGACGTCGTCAGAACATCGACAGAAGGGGCCGGGATAGAGTCATTGGCATTGCTGCTCCCGGCGGCCAGAACCCCAGGCAAAGAAGCGGGAAAAGTCAGCTCGGGTCCTTCGCCGCGCGCTGCGACAATAATGAACCCGCCGTCGACCGCCGTGCGGATGAGCTCCTCCAGCAAAGGATCAGCAGGCCCGCCGAGGCTCATGTTGATCACCCGGATATTGTTCAAAATGGCATAATTAAGCGCTCTGGCCAGTGAAAAGCTGTTGCAATGTCCGGAAGACGCGTTTTTCTGCCAGCATGCGCGCAGGTCAACCAAATCCGCTTCGGGCGCGATGCCGGCAATTCCAAGCTCGTTATTGGCATTGGAGGCAATGATTCCGGCCATGGCCGTTCCATGCGCCTCTCCATGGCTGGTTTGGGGCGAGCCAACAAAATCACGCGCGTCCAGGACACGATGAGCCAAATCCGGATGGCTGCGGTTGATGCGGCTATCAATGATGCCTACGGTGACGCCGTCACCCATGGAAATTCTTTGCGCCGCGATCGCGTTGAGTTGGATCAGGGCCGTCTGGGCCGGGAGGAGGGGGTCGGAATATGCTCCTTGAAGGGTATCGAACACCTGCAACCGCTGAACTGTCCGGATCTGGGGATCTGCGCGCATGCGGGCGATCAACCCATCGATATCCGGGCTGCCGTTCGTATCTATGACAAGACAATGGACCGAGATGGACCGCAGGGGCCACTCGGCTGAAAGCGTAACACCGTAGCGATTCTGAATTGCCGCGCTGACCGCCGGAAGAAGCGAAGTGTTTTCAAGTGGAACCGTCAGGATCAATTGGTTGTCCTGAGAAAGAGTGTCGGCTGGGACCAGTTGAAATTGGGTCGATAGGCTTTGCGCCTGGGCAGACATCGGGGCGAGCGAAAGCAGAATGCTCGCAAGTACGATCCGGATTGTCAGGGCAGAACGCGTCACGGCTTGCTGTCCGGTGCGGCAAACAGGATCTCGGGGGCAGTCATGAGATCATGGGCTGCGGTGGCCGGATCGGATTGACCAGACAGACTCGCCGTGTAAACACCGGATTCCGAAGGGCCGGAAACAAGCGCCAATCCGTGACGCGTAAGCAGGGTTTTGAGAGCTTCATCTCCCAATTCTCCGTGCGTTTGGAACTTGATGGTTCCAGTTTCAACAGCACGACCCTCGGTCAGCGTTGTGTATTCGGAGGTGCGATCCGGCAGAATAACGACAATTGCGACGGCACAGGCGGCCAGAGCAGCGCCTGATACCATAATCGCGCCCCTGAAATCTTTAAGCCAGCGCGTAACGGGGTTCCCCCTTGCAACATGGGCCGGGGCGGGCGTTGCGCTCGTACGCTGCTCTGCACGAATTTGCGCTTGCAAGCTCTCCCAGTTCTTTGCAAGGGGCACTTCAAAAGTGTCTTCGGTTGCCACTCTTTTTTTTAGGACATGCTGTCTTGCAACCTCTGCTGCAAAGTCAGGACATGTTTCGATGTAGTGAGAAACGCGATCTCTTTCTGCGTCCGAAAGCGTGCCGTTTACGAACCACGGGATCAGTTCCCAAGCTTCGTCCCAATGTCCATTTGCTTCCTTGTTGGAGGTGTCAAGCAACTGCGTTCTCCGGCTTGGTTTGCTCTTCGTCACTCATGATGACACGGAGCCTCCTGCGGGCGGTCATCATCCGCGTTTTCACTGTTCCAACAGGGCAACCGAGGATTTCGGCGATTTCCGTATAGTAATAGCCATTGTAGTAGGTCAGGTCAACGACAGCCCGCAATTCGGGAGTGAGCTGCTGCAGGGCTTTGCCGATGTCCTTTCGCCGGATAATATCCGCCGCTGTGTCATGATCATCGTCCACCAAATGTTCGTCGAGCATAATGTCGTCCTTGTGTCGATCGAGCTTCTGGCGTTTCTTCATGGCCTGCCGGTAGGCTATGCCAAAAATCCAGGAAGACGGCTTGGACCGTCCTTCGAAGTTCTTTGCCGAACGCCATACAACCATCAAGGTGTCATTGGCCGTTTCTTCGGACGCTTCGTGGCTGTCCGTAATGCGTCTTGAGAAGTGCATCAGTTTAGGCAAGTAGCGGCGGTGTAATTCTTCGAAGGCCGCCATTTCTCCTCGGGTGATGGCAGACAACAGTTGTTCATCTGTTGGTGGGCTTCCGCTAGACGGGTTGTTCCGGATGGATCTAAGCAGTTTCACTCTGAAGGTCCGCTTTTTTGTGGTCGGTGAGTAGGTGCTTTGAAGGCCGGGAAAAGGTTCAAGGCAGATGGAAAATTATTTTCGCTGTAGACATTGATCCGGCGGTGGATGGACGTAGAGGTCGGCTCGATTTCGGAACTTGGACATGTTTTTCCTCGTCATGAATTGCCAGGCGGCTGCCTGTTTGATGCAACCAGGATTGTGGTGAGAAAACACAGTTCGAGTTTGCAGAAACGGCGCTGCGCGCGCGCAGCTACCCAAACGCAGGCCGGTGACGGACCTGACATGATGACTCGCGCTGCCAACGTGCACGGCATGCAATGTGCTGATGAGCGTGCTTTTACGCGGACACGGGAGCGTTCGTGACCGGGGCATCCGGATCCGTTCCGCCGGGGGTATTGGCCTCGTCCAGCGTGCTGTCCACCGGCGTCCCGATGACCGGTACCGTGTCCACTTCGCCATCCAGGTCACCGCTAAAAACATCCTCAATGAGGAAGGAATTGTCGAGCGGCGGCTCTCCTTGCAGGAGATCCGTAATGCCAAGCCCGTCGCCGAGCCCTCCGATATCGGCCGCCTGGAAGTTCTGGCCAGAGCTCTGCGCACCGCCAAGGGCCGCACCCAGATTGCTGGTGGGGCCGGCGGCCGTTTGCAGGTCGTCCGCAGTCTGCAAGTTGGCAACGTCTTCAAAACCTTCAAGGGAGAGGGTCTGTTCCGGGCCAACAATGGCAACCGGGGCCTCCGCGTTCCCGTCAAAAAACCCTTTCACGACCACCGACCCGCCGTCGGAGAAGATCATCTGCAGATCGCCCTCGATCCGGAAAAAGGAAATGTCGTCGTCGAGGATCTGCCGGAAATCGACCTCCTGCCCAGCCTGCCGCTCCAGCACGATGGACTGGTCGGCTGCGGGCCCCTCAAGTCTTAGAGCAGAAGGTGCCGCAGGGGCGGAACCTTCACCTTGAGTTGTAGAGATCGTGGAGGCCTGCGCAATCCGGATAAATTCGTTCATATCTCAAACTCTATTTACTTACGACCAGTTTTCATAAAATAGGCTACCGAATATTTACATATTTTTCACCATACGAGAAAGCCCGAGAAACATTAACTTTAGAAAAGGTAAACGCAGAGCTCGGAATTTAAATGGAAATTAAATGTAAACAGCCGAACACGGCGGAATTTCGGCAAATTGTAATTACATTTATTAAAATTTTAGATTTTATCGTAATTTTTTAGTAGTTTGTGACCCTTCCGACACACAAGCCACAACCTGGACCTGTCACGGTTTGATTCCGCCCCGAGTTCTCATTTAAGCGATCCTGGCTTCGAATGCCAATAGGCTTTTCCATCCCAGAGCCGAGTGCCATCGGCGCGGATTGTAGAAGCCATTGATGTATTCGAATATGGCCAATTCGGCATCGCGGCGGCAGGTCCATGATTTCTGCCACAACAACTCAGCCTTGATCGTTTTGAAGAAGGTTTCCACGGCGGTGTTGTCAAAGCAGTTTCCTGTTCCGCTCATTGAGATCTGGAAGCCATGCTGGCGCAGAAGCTTCTGATAGTCGTGGGAGCAATATTGGCTGCCGCGATCCGTATGGTGAATGCAGCCCTTGGGCGGGCGGCGCAGGGCAATGGCCATGTTCAGGGCCCGGATAGCAAGATCCCGTTTCAACCGGTTGCTCACGGCCCAACCGATGACACGTCTGGAATGCAGGTCTAGGATGACAGCCAAGTAGAGCCAGCCTTCCCGGGTCCACACATAACTGATGTCACCAGCCCATTTCCGGTTCGGCCGGTCAGCAGAAAAGTCCCGCTTCAGCAGATTTGGCGCAATGTTGAACCTGTGATTGCTGTCGGTAGCCGCCTTGAACGTCTTGGTCCTTTTCAAGGTCAGAATGTGTGGACGGTTTCTCGGGATCGCGCCGGTCCTGCTGTATCCAACGGTTCAAGGTCGAGAAACCAACACCAAGATCTCTGGCGATCTGCTTACGCGACAAGCCGCTGGTCAGCGCTATCCGGACTGCTTCTGCGCGAAACTCCGCGCCGTGACGTGATGCCATGAACATTCTCCTTTGTGGCAAAATACCAAGTCAAAGGAGCGGTACAAATCCGGGACAGGTCCAATTGCCCTTGGACGAAAAAACTACCTCTTCATGGGTTCAAAAGGCGGCGGCAAATCCGCGGCTATAGCCTATACCCTGATCGAAACGGCCAAACTCAACGGCATCGACCCGCAAGCCTGGCTGACCTGGGTTCTGGCACAAATCGCCGACCACAAGATCAATCGCATCAACGAACTCATGCCTTGGTGTTACGCTGCAAAAGCAGCGTAACAGAGCACGTCGCCGCCATGAAGACCGGCTTCACCGGACGGACACATTTGAACTACGGTAGCAGTGAAAAGACATAACACTGTGAACCTGATCTCGCTCCCGCGGCACTTACCTTTGAAGCCACACAAGCAGTGGCCCTTTTGCGGTAACGAACTGCCGCTTGGCACAGATGAGTGAGACCCATGACGATTATTGGTACCAAACGTTATCCAGACTCTCCGCTTGAGTTGTATGATGGATTTCCGGAACTCTGGGACATCTTCGTCCGGTTTGCAGGCCCGCGCTTCATTCAGGAAAACATCGAATTCTTGATTGCTTACAAAACCAACAAACCAAATCAAACGATCTATGACACCTTCATTGACCCGGACGGCCCTCAACCCCTCAACTTGTCGCACGAAACCCGGCAAACCTTAATGGTGGCGGTTGGTGCGATAGAAGGTCCTACGGGACTCAAATCCTTTGACGATGCGGCATTCAAAGCCGGGCTTGAAGCCGCAGTCAATGTCGTTGATGGATTGCTTGAAGCCAATGGCGATGTCAGCGCATTTTACGACAGCGATGACTTCTGGCAATGGCACCTTGAAAATGGGGGCGAGCCGACGGATTTCAGATCGCACCATACGGTAACACAGTTCGTGCGCTATTTCTCGCAATTTGGTTGGGATCCGGCATCGCTCCGTATGGCAAATAGGATTATCTCCGAGGACAAGCTTAAGATCCGGCCCATAGAGGTTCTCGAAAGGCTCGAAAAGCAGGGCTGGATTGAGCGGAAAAAGCTTTACAATCCAGCAGCTGTTGCAGACGAGCTGGGGACGACGGACAACAAGCCGATACAGACCTTCATGGAAAAATATGCCTATGCGACAAACCCGGACTGGCAGAGCGCGACGGAGGCGGCAAAAACCTGCCTGCAAGACCTCGGACTGACGATAGCGCCGGCGAAATTCATGGAGGACCTGGTTAAGGGCGGGTTCATTCGCAACCGGTATCCGCAGGAGATCGTGCTCCCGGTTGAACTCACTTTGGAGGAATTCGTCCAACGCCTGCCGAATGGTGTGGTTAGCGAGGTCGATACGCGGTTGGCGGAGGTCGTGGCGGCTTATGTCGTCGATGATGAAGATACAGCAATAACAATTGCCAAAGATCTGGCTCTTGAACTCAATGGCTTGGTCCACCGCGACGAACATGAAACGTTCCACCTTTCCGACTTGAGTGACTATCTCCTTCAGCTGGCCCGAAACCGCGTCGAGCAGAGAGCCTGGGAGCAGGGCGAGGCCAATGCGGAGCAGGGTGGAAGCACCGACGATTTTTCCGAATTTCGTCCAGTTTCCCTGCGCACATTTGCACCGGATGATGAGGACTTCGAGCGCCAGTTGGAGGAGCTTCGCGAGCAGGACCGTCGCGAAAGCGGTTTTCTGAGCGAAGGTAGTGAGCCCGGTGACAGTGGCGGTGGTTCGGATCCCGGCAGCGCCGCCGGGAACGGGGATGACGTCCTCAGCCTGAGTGACTTCGTTCTACGTCTGCCTGACACGCTGGATGGGCACATTGAGGCCCGGATACAGGACATTCGCGGCAATATCCGCGACGGTCAAGATGGCCTTATCCGGCAGAACGCAGATGCTCTTGCCGATTATTTGCTCCAAGCCTCCAATCCTGAAGATGCACGCCGGGTCAGCCGCCGCGAGTTGCTGAATTATATCCTGCGCATCGCTCGCAACGGCCTTGCCGAAGGCGGTCCCGGTGCAAATGACGACGACAATGATGATGGCTCCGATGATGGTTCATCATTTGCGCAGCGCTTCCGAAGCGTGGACCTGGATACTTCCGCGGTCGATAGCACGATCGATGATGATACCGATGGCGGCAGATCCGAGTTGGCACGGCTGATCAAGAATGCACGGCACCTGCAAGGCAACCCGGTCGTTCCGAATCTAATGCGTGACGTTCGCAATGCCTTGATGGAAGGAGACAAAGATACGGCAACAGCGCGTGCACGGGAGCTTGCAGAGGCGCTTTTGGGTGGAATGCCCGAGGAAACGCATTTACGTACGATTTTCCAAGACGAGGTCAGGGAAGTTACCGATTTGATCTTGGGGGCGCTCGATGATGATACCGATGGCGGTGACAGCAATATCTCTGCTGAGCTGGATGAGTGGCTGGACCGCGATATTGGGGGTGCCGACCAGCAGGCAGGTGCCAATCAATCGGATCCCGGCAGCGCCGCCGGGAACGGGGATGACGTCCTCAGCCTGAGTGACTTCGTTCTACGTCTGCCTGACACGCTGGATGGGCACATTGAGGCCCGGATACAGGACATTCGCG